>NZ_DHYX01000062.1:0-266 GCF_002414285.1 Clostridium sp. UBA5119
CATGGTAAATATATCCTTAATTAAAGATACTTCCTTAACCCTCTAAGGATTCTAAGTAAGCATAACATCAATTGAAATAGGGATTCTCTATCCTCGTTGGAATATATGGTGTTGGAATATCTATTATTATTTCAGTTTCATTTGTGCTTTGTGTATCTTCTTGATTATTTATTTTCCCTTGAGTTTGAGTTTCTGCTTCCACTTGAGCTTTTGATGTAGCTTCTGCCTTTGCTCTTGCTTCAGCTTCAGCTTGAGCTTTTGCCTCT
>NZ_DHYX01000062.1:316-10992 GCF_002414285.1 Clostridium sp. UBA5119
TTTCTTTCTCTTGACTTTTGATTTCTAATTTATCATTTATTTCTGCTTTTAAGGCTTTTAGCTTTTCATTTCCATCAACAAATTCTTTTTTATCTCTTAAACTTTTTAGTTCTTCAATTTTATTTATAAGTAAATCTTTGTCCTTAAGCTTGCTTATATCAATAGCTTCAAGTTCTGAAATGCCTTTATTTATTAATTCTATATTACTATTTGTTAGATTATCTTTAAACTGATTTAACTCTTCTTTTAGTCCTTCAACTTTTTTATATTCTTTATTTACAATAATCTGATCACATTTATTAATTAGATCTTGGTATTTTTCCTCATTTGAGTTTAAAAGAAACGTACTAATACCATCTTTATATTCCACTACATAATTACTAAAATCATTTATTATTCTATTTCCTTTTAAATTTGTATAACTAACAACTCCAACTATGGCAACTATAACCACTATTAAAATTATTATATATTTTTTATTATTTTTCATTTTATCCCCCTACATAAGAAACGTGGTTAATACTATTTTTCTATACCTATCCTATCCCTTTGAGTATCTTCACCTGCACAAATTGGAATTTGTAAAACTTCAGATTAGCCTCATAATCTCACTGATAAATTAATATATACTATACACAATTCTCAAATATTGGTTCAATATAATCTTTAATAAGTTTTAAACTATCCTTCGCATATGGCTTTAAAATAGAAGCAATAGAAACTACCATTTTTTTCTTTGTATTAACATAGATCGCATTTCCTCCCTGTCCCAAAGCTGCATATATATGTTCTTTATCATCAATAATCCACCACAGATAGCCATAGGCCAGCTTTCCTCCTCGACTATGCTCATTTATACTTTCATCTATCCACCACGACCGTATAATTTGTTTATCATTCCATATTCCATTATTTAAGTACAATTGACCTATTTTTGCCATATCCATTGGGGTCAAGGTAAGACCCCAGCCTGCTGTATTTACCCCTTCAGGGTCAACAACCCAACCACTAACATTTTTATCTTTTGGAAAGGCAAGATGTTCTTCTTTATTTGGTAACACCACATTGTGTCCAACATTAATTTCCAATGGCGAAAATAAATTTTCTCTTGCAAAATTAAGTACTGATTGTCCTGTTGCTTTTACAAGAATTCCGGATAAAATATGTGTTCCTACAATAGGAGAATACCTAAATTCTCCGTTCTGCCTCTTCCCTCCTAATAAATCAAGCCCAGCTTTTATCCAGTTATCGCTTGCGAAAACCTTCGCATATGGTTCTGACTTACATTTATAAGGGGCTGTCATAGTCAGCATATTCTTAATGGTAACACTCTGTATCGTTTTTTCTCCTCTTTTAACTGTGTAATCCGGGAAAAAATCCAATACTTTCTGGTTGATACTTTTGATGTACCCTTTATCTATGGCAATACCAATCAATATGGAAATAATACTTTTTGTCACTGAAAAAACATGGTTGGTGTTATTAGCGGTATATCCATTATAGTAATTTTCATATAATGTTTCACCGTTTTTTAATACAATTATGCCAGTAATATTGTTATAGCTACTGTTTATTATCTTTTCTAACCATATCTTTTTTCTTTGATTTATATGATTCATACAAGATACCCTCCTGTTCTGGAATTCGGATTATCTTTCAGTTGCTCTGGTATTCCTTTGGCAATAATCTCACCGCCCTTGTCCCCACCTTCCGGACCAAGTTCAATAATATAGTCACAGCTCTTTAAGACCTCTACATTGTGTTCAATGACAATCACCGAATTGCCATTTACAACAAGTTGATCTAATAGTTTTAATAACAATGCCGTATCATACAAGCTAAGTCCAGTGGTTGGTTCATCTAACACATATAGTATATTGCCCTTTCGATGCCGTCCTAGCTCTTTGGCAAGCTTCACTCTCTGTGCCTCACCACCACTTAAAGAAGAAGATGGCTGACCAAGGGTTAAGTACCCCATGCCCATTTGATCTAGAATACGTAGCGGTCTCACAATGCTATTCTGATCTGCAAAGAATGAAATGGCTTCGGTAACGCTCATCTCTAACACATCGGCAATGTTTTTTCCTTTATAGTCTACAGAAAGACTTTCTTCATGAAACCGCTTTCCATGACACATCTGACAGAGCTTATCTACGGAAAAATTGGAGGTCAGAAAGATCCTTTCATAACCACTACCACCACAGTCTGGACATGCCCCTTTAGAATAAAAGGAAAAATGTCCACCACTCATGTTTCTTATTTTTGCTTCTGGCTGTTTTGCAAAAAGCTCCCTGATCTTATCCCAGATACCAATATAAGAGACTGGCGTAGAACTGGAATTTCTTCCAATAGGCTCCTGAGATATCTTTGCAAAGCCACTAATCAGTTCTACTCCTACTATACCAGTTGCAAGACCATATTTTCTGGCACTAGCAAGACGTTTCAAAAGCGTCTCCTCAATGAGCGAACTCTTCCCACTTCCGGATAATCCAGCAATACCAACCATGACATGAAGTGGAAATGCTACAGTTAAGTCCTTTAAATAATGGGTATTTGCATGCTCTAACATTAGACAGTCTTCCTTATCAAAGGCATGCTTTCTGACCGTCCTTTCCGGCATCAAACATTTGCCTGAAAGATACTGACTAAGCATAGTATCTACATTTTCATATCCTTCATAATTTCCCTGGTAGACAACCCTTCCACCTTCTATGCCTGCTTTTGGACCAATCTCAATAATATGGTCTGCATGACGAATCATCTCTCTATCATGCTCCACCATAATCACTGTATTACCAATGTCTCTTAATTCCTTTACCGCTTTGATCATGCTTTCCTTCTCCGATGAATGTAATCCTGCCATGGGTTCATCAAAGACATAAATCAGAGAATTCAGTTTAGACTCCAAATGGAGATGGAGAAAGATTCGCTGTACCTCACCACCGCTTAAAGAAGACATCTCCCTATAAAGAGTCAGATGCCCTAAGCGAAACTGAATCAAATGCTTCAATTTCTCCACTACATTCTTTACCACGTTCTTACCAAACTGAGATAGTTCTTCCTCCGGTATTTCCTTTAGGAAATCAAGAAGACCTGTCAGTGTCATCTGCCCCAGTTCACCAATGTGCTTTCCATGAAGGAAGACTTCTCTTGCTTCTTCGCCGATTCGATGTCCATGACAATCTGGACAAAGGGTCTTTGCATAAACTTCCTCCACATCCTCGCCCTTTTCATAAGAATTTCTTAATATCCGCTCCAGACAGTAGCTTTGCTTTCCATTATCATATGTCCCATAGATGACTTCATTACTGATATCTTCTGGAAGTTTCCATAATGGGGTTGCAAAATATACGCCGTATTTCTTCTTTAAAATTCGTAAGAAACCAGCTGTTACCTTCAGACTCTCATAGACCTCCAATAAGGTTGTTGTTTTATCTGGAATCAACTTCTCCAGATTGATATCATAATAAGAACCTCTGCCCTGGCAGCTAATACACATACCATCGGCCGTTGTATATAGAAAGAAGCCTAGGGAGAGATGTCCACTATGCTCATCTATAGCCTTTCCGTCACTGGTATATAACATGGCTAACTGGTTTAGAATTCCAGTCTTTGTGCCAACTGTAGAACGGGGATTGCTCTGCCTTATTGTATTTTGGCATACCGCCACCGTTGGACCGATTCCTTCCATGGTATCGAACCTGTCCTGGTTATCAAGTCCAGCCAGAATTCCAATGGACCTTAGATACTTGTTCTTGCCTTCTTCAAACAGGATATCAAATGCAAGACTGGATTTACCGGAACCACTGATCCCGGTAATCACCACTAGTTGATGTTTAGGAATCGCTAGACTGATATTTTTTAGATTATGGATTCGTGCTCCTTTAATCTTGATTTCTTCCATATGCTCACCTCTGAATCGATTTGCAGCATGTTAGAAATGAATGGGTTCAATGGGAAGGTAGATGTCAACCCTAATTGCCTAAATAGTAGATTACTTCACATAATTCATCGGCTCAATAGGAACGTATATATCTACATCATGGATAGGACTTCCATTTGAATAAGGTTCGTTTCGATACGCTTCGAATGGATATGAGTTTCTTGGAACATAACCACTGCTGGTTATCCACTGTTGATACATGTAATTCCAAGCATCGCTATACTGTTCCTGCTGAATCTGAAAATGTCCCACCGCATACAGTCCGCCTTCTAGTTTCATCCTCCCAAGAATACCGTCTTCCTGAACTCGTATATCCTCTGGCACCGTTAGACATAGGCTGGTACGGAATTGATTCTCCTCTCCGAATTCCGGATTATCATGATACATGGCAATCACCCAGTTTTGACCCTTCACAAGAAGATGCTGCTTATTTGCATGATCAAATAAAATCTGAATAAGATTGACATACTTCTTTGCTAATGTGTCATAGGTACCTGTATGTCTCACATAAGCAACCTGCTTTTCCTCCAAATTTTCTATAGTAATCTGCCCGGTCACAGGAATCGGATTGTCTGCCCATTCTTTCTTCACTGTGTCCTTATTATACTCTGACAGTAAAAAAGAATCTTTGCAATTCTTGCTATATTCATTCCGGTATTCTCTTGGACTGGCGCCATAATAATTCTTAAATGCACGGGAAAATACGGCTGAATCAGTATATCCAAGTTCATAGGAAATATCCGTAATATTTTTATCTGTCCGGTGTGCAAGCAAAAAAAGTGCATTCTCCATGCGAATCCGGTTCACATAATGGGCTAAAGGCTCGTTTAATATGCCCTGAAATATCCGGCTGAAATGATATTTTGAAAACCCAGCAGCATTGGAAAGTTCCTCAATGGACAGTGATTGCCCTAAATGATCTTCAATATAGTCCTGCACCTTATGAATTTTTCGTATGTATTCCTCTTGACACTTCTGATCTTGCATATGATACCCTCCTGTTCTTGATAAATATAGGATAAGGTATTTAATAAATCTTTTCAACCCACCCTCAGAAGAGTTGCTTTGAACTGCTTTCATATCACGTTACGCTAATATAAATAATCTCCAGTACAAATAGAAATAGTTATAGCACAAGCCAATGATACTTTTTATATCATTGGCTTGAATTTAATATATAACCCCTATAACAGTCAAAAATTATTTTTTCTTAAATTCCTTATTATCTAAAATAATAACCTCTGACTTATCTTCCTTTGATGCCTTCTTTGTGTGATTTACAAGTTTTATAACGTTCTTATATGATTGTTTTGCTCCCTTTACAAGCAAGGGTACTCCTAGAAAATCAATTTTTAGCCACCTAGAAAGTAATCCTCCAAAGGTCATTGGTAATGGAACTGTTGGCGACGTATTAGAAAATATAATTTTCTCATTTCTTTATACATAAAATAAATATGTTACAATTCGTTACCACTACCAAACTTAATCTCTTAATAATTTCATTAATTTATGTGCATCTCCATCAGCATTAACAATATCATCATCTGTAAGACCTGCCTCAACTGCAATATTATATGCTTTACCAAAATCCCCTACATCCTCTGATTTGTGTGCATCACTTCCCAATGAAAATTTAACGCCCATGTTCTTTAACTTTTTTATTGTTTCAATATCCATATTCTTATGAGATCTGTTAATTTCTAGAGCAGTATTTCTTTCAATAGCGACCTTTCCAATTTCAATAATATCTGGATTAACATGCTCTAATGGATGATTTAATATTGTAATTTCATATTTTTTAATAGCATTAATCGCAGCTTCTGTATAATTTCTCAATAAAAGTGGATTTTGTACCGCTCCAGGATGATAACCTACACAAATTATGTCCAGGTAATCAATTATTTCATCTTTAATATCTATATCCCCCTTTTTAGTAACAATATTACATTCTATACCAAGAAGAATCTTAAAGTCATTCTCCTTCAATAATGAACTCTTATTAAAATCATCAATTACTTTACGTACTTCTTTATATTGATTTAGTTTCATCCCGTAGATACTATGCCTATAACCATGGTCTGTTATTGCTATTTCTTTTAATCCTTTTTTTATTCCAGTTTTAACATTTGATTCAATACTTCCTTTTGCATGTTCTCCAAAAATAATATTAAATAAGGGAATATGCCCCTTTGCAATATTAGTATGAGTATGATAGTCTGCAATAATCTTAAAACTCATTTTATCCCCTCCATAGTTTTATTTTGCCCATATTACTGGATAATTCTTACCATATATCACAAATCTACACAAACAATATATATCATTACTTCTACATAGTATTTGTTTTTTTCATAAAAAAAACTCCATTATTTATGGTACGGTTCACTCTTAATTATCATAAATTTCCCCCTATATACTTTTAATATCTCCTATTACCCAATAACCCATACCCCATACCCTTGATTAAAAACATTCTGATACATCTGTCCAAAATTTAGTTACTTTATTTAGTTCCCTTTTCTGGTGTTGTGATTTTAAATGGAATTGCTGGTACATTAGGATTTAACTAGTTCTATAAGTGGATGCCATTCTAAGCTTTATTTTCAATATAAAAAAGCCTCTACCCTTTTAGGTAAAGACCTTTCAACCTATAATAAAAAAAGTGAATTAACCCAACTATATACTACAGTAAGCCAAATACTTTTGAAAATTACTCTGGAAAAACTCGTAACTGTACTGATACCCCATTTGGATCATATACATAAAAATAGCGAGTTCCATCACCAGGGTTTTGGATGGCAGAAGGATTAAGACCTCTGTCCTGCACAAGATTATGCATTTCATCTAGTTTATATGTTTTAAAGCAAATGAACATACCCTTTCCTTCAAACTTCTGACCCTGTGGCATACAGACAAGTTCAATCTCAGTTTCTCCCTTGCCATTTGTCAGAAATGCAAGCTCTCCAGCTCCTGCTTTAAAGCGTCGGGAAACAGTTAGTTCTGTAATTGTCTCATAAAATTTAATAGATTCTTCTAAGTCGTTAACCATTAAGGTTACATGCTGAATATGCATAATATATCCCCTTTACTTTGTGTAATCTTTAATAATTATCTCATAGTGAAATATGTAATGCAAGAATTGCCCTACTGCTCTATTTGTACTTATTTATTACTAAATCTATGAATAGGACCATCCCAAACTTCGTTACCATTTTGAAGTTCTATGAAGTTACCTAAAGTATATTGGTTTATTACATTATTCCAAAAAATATGAGAAACCTTATGTAAACGCAACTGTTTTACTTCCCAATTTCCTTGAAACTTATTCTCTAAATCTACACTCCCTGTTGCCCATACATTCAACTGTTCTTCTGTATAATCTTTTGCATTAATAGAATGCACTGTATTATAAAACCCACTATTCATAAACTCTTCCTTATTGTACCACCTCTCTCTCCACTGCTCAATAAATTCATACCACTTAAAGCATACATTTCCTTTGTTTAACTTGTAACTACATAAAAAACAGCAGAATTCTGAAATTCTACTGTTCCTAAAAAATACTCTTATCCATACTGTATATAATTTATAAAGACTTTTTATATTTCTTAAAGTAGGCTGAACTTGAAAAAATGAAAAAAACACCAAAAATTATAAGAAATACTGCAGTAAAATATAGTTTCCCGTTTAAATGCCATATTCCTATAGCCAACCATAGAACTCCTGAAATTGCATATAATATCCATGAACTTTTATTATCTATTGCTTTACTATTACACGTACCATCTTTTTTTATTTGCTTAATTCTAGAGTTATATGCTAAATAAGGCATAAAATTAAAGACAAATACAAATATATCAATTATCAATAATCCAACAATAATTAAAAATATAGGTTTAATGGCAACTAAAGAAACAACTAGCAACCCCATTAGAGCTATAGCTAGTATTAAAGAATATAAAGTCCCTTTTCTTGTTAGATTTCTTATACTTGTATATTTATCTATTTCTGATTCACAATCACTATAAATAGGTTTAGTTCCAGCTTGCGCTGAAAAAATGTGCATATAATTTTCTACAGAAACAATACGATTCCATCCTGCTTCTTTAAATATAGTGAAGTATTCTTCATTTGCCTCTGTTTGGTAATCTAAGTTATATATTATATCTTGAGATTTATCTTTTCTTAGTTTATAGAAAAACCCTCCTACTATATCTTCTAATATCCAACCTTGCCTTGCATATTCTTTTAATTTTTCCATATCACTTTCTTCACTAAATGCAAACCCATTAATCATTACATATTTACTTTTCAAAAATACCCCTCTTTTCTAACCCAAAAAATTTTCAGCGAATTTAATCATCTGCTTTTTACGTTCAATCTCTTTTATAAGCATCTCTCGTCCTTTATTGGTTATTTTATATATTTTTTTATTTTCATCTGTGTCACAAATTAACTCCACCAAATCTGCCGCTAAAAGCTTTTTTAATGTTGTATAAAGTGATGCAGGACCAATAGTAACTTCATTATTAGTATACTTCTCAATAGTTTTCATAATTAGATATCCATGCTTTTCGTCAACAACACTAGATAGAATATAAAAAGCAGAATCTGTTAATTCCCCTATATTAATAGAATCTTTTCTTGGCATAAAATTCTCCTTCATATTATATTTAATGATATATCATTTAATAATATATCATTAAATATAATATATCCATAAATGATATATTTGTCAAGTTTCTCTTTATTGCTTTGGTTATTTATATATTTTTATTAGAATATATAAATACACTGGCAAAAAGTTTTCTTCCGTAAACTAAATATTAATTAATAAAAAATATAACCACCTGTAAAGTCGCTATTTAATCTACTTACAGGTGGCTGTAGATATGTATGTTTAAATTTATCATTCATAGTATTTTTATATCACCAATGGAAAACTTATAAACTAAAGGATATGATTGAATTAATATTTTAGTGTAGATGAATTTTAGATTTCTTCATAATGATTTAGAATTTTTTTGATCTTTTCATAAATAATAGATTTTAACCATTGCGGTTTTACTGATTTAATACAAGTGCCATATCTAAGAAAATAATCAGATATAAAATCTTCTTCACCTACATTACAAAATCCCTTTATAATTGTCTTTGTTCCTGTTTCTATTTTCATAGAAGGATAATGTTCCTTGTAGAAAATATCCGATGCACCATCTAAAATCTCTACTTCAAAATGAATACTTTTATCAGATTGGTAAAATTCTATGGGAGAGTTTATAACATCATCAATTAGAAATTCTAACTTCTCACTACTAAAATCTAATGAGGTTATTTTATCACATCTAAAAACTTTGTATTTATTGCTATTAAGCTCTATTCCACTAGCGTACCACTGTCCAAATTTAGATAAAATTTTAAAAAACTGTATATGGTAATTTATAGTTTTATCGTTTTTCAAATACTTTATGGTGCAACTAACTTCATTAATAATACTTTCTAAAATCCTATCTAAGAATTTACTTACATTATTATGTTTAGAGGCTTCAAATTGTAAGGACTTTTTCATCTTGTTAATTTTTTCTATTTGTTCTTCCGATAGACAGTTTTCAAATTTTTCATTTAGTTTATTTACACTTAAATGAAAGGGTGTAGACTCGTAGGCATTTAGTGTGAGCATTGCAAAATACAGCGCGTATACTTCGTCTATGGTAAATATAATAGGTGACAATAATCTATTTTTCAATATAACATATTTACCGTATCTACCTTGCTCTGTATAAATAGGCATTCCCAATTCTTCTAATGAACTAATATCACGCAAAGCTGTACTTTTTGAAATGTTATATTTATTCATTAAGTCACTTAAATTGAAGCAATCCAGGTCATTTAGGTACATTATCATATGGTTTAATCTTTCTGATTTTTTCATATATCCTCCGTTTTTAAATTATCTTAAGTAAAGGTTTCACATTTTGACACCTTTAAATATTATAATGTATTTATATCAATAATATAATCATTGATATATAATTTACTACAAAAAGGAGATTAATATTATGAGTAAAACCTTAGAAACAGCTATTTTCCTTTCAATGAATGGAAAAGCACAAGATGCTATTAATTTTTATAAGAAACACTTTAACGCAGAACAGTTAATGATTGTAACATATGCAGATATGTTAAAGATGGGGGATAAATCACGAGAAATTAATGATGAAAATAAAGATTATATTTCTCACTCTGTTTTAAAAATTGGCAATACTAAGGTTATGATTGCTGAAGATACAATGGATGCCAATGAAGAGTACAAAGTTGGTAATAATACCTCTCTATGTGTTCAAAGTGCTAATTTGGAGGAAATCCATCAATTCTATGATAGCTTAATCGCAGATAAGAGAGTTAGAATAATTGTACCATTAGCTAGTAATATATTTAGTAAAGCATATGGAATCATTGAAGATCCATTTGGTATTAAAATTCAATTATCTTTCGATGAAAGATTAAAGTAAAAATTATTCTTGTAATAAATTATATGACATAGTTCTCCGTAACTATTATAAATGAGGTTTTTCCATTTTATTCTTGTGTATATATTCTACATAAATATAGTTTAATTTTAAAGTACAACATTGAAAATCCGTATTAGGATGACTAGGTCGGTTTTGAACGTTTTGTCTTCCTGGGCTATTGGTAAACTATTTCAAAAATAAAACTCGACTCACCAAGTTCG
>NZ_DHYX01000062.1:11028-11263 GCF_002414285.1 Clostridium sp. UBA5119
GCTGAGTAAGTGATTCACACCGAATCATAGATATGGATTCTCTACTTAGCGTGTGGTATTGGATATATTGATACTTTGATAAAGTGCATATCGGTTATTTATGTCATTAGAATAATTCTAAAACATAATCTTTTTATATCATTTAAAATTAAGATTAAGTTCCTTGGTCTTGATATAGAAGTTAAAAGCATAGAAAAAAAGTGCTCCATCCCACTAAAATGTACCCTAAGTCAAG
>NZ_DHYX01000064.1:0-17724 GCF_002414285.1 Clostridium sp. UBA5119
ATACAATGGAAACATATTTGGAAAATGGACTTAGGTTAATAACTATAAGAAAAGAAACCCAAATATGTTTCCATTGTATCAAATAAAAATTTTTTCATATATTCTCCTTACTTTAAAATATCTATATATAATTATACCTATAATTCTAATTATATCTACACATAATATAATATATGATTTTCTATAAATGTAATAGAGTTTTATATTTCCACCTGCATAATTTTTATTTATTTCATTATACTTAGGATAAATACTTAAGGATAAAATTTTAGTTTACAATTGCTATTATGGATTTACTGTGTTACTATTAGATGTATTTAAAGAAAAAAGAGAAGAGGAATATGAATGATAAAAACTAAATTTGAAGAACTTGGACTTAAGGATTCCATATTAAAGTCTATAAATGACTTAAACTTTGAAAATCCTAGTGATATACAAGAGAAAAGCATTCCTGTAAGTTTACAAGGTTACGATATAATAGGTCAAGCGCAAACAGGAACTGGTAAAACCCTTGCCTTCGGAGCACCTATTCTTAGCAACATGGGTCCTAAGGGTGGAGCTATCCAAACCTTAATATTAGCTCCAACAAGAGAATTAGCTATTCAGGTTAGCGAAGAACTTTTGAAATTGTGTAAGTATGAAAAGTATAAAATCCTACCAATCTATGGTGGTCAATCCTTTGACAGACAACTTTCTGCTCTAAAAAGAGGAGTGGATATTGTAGTTGGAACTCCTGGAAGAATATTAGATCACATTAATAGAAGAACATTAAAACTTCAAAATGTTAAATTTTTAGTTTTAGACGAAGCTGATGAAATGTTAAACATGGGATTTATTGAGGATATTGAAAGTATCCTATCTAACTTAAATGAGGAAAGACAAACGCTTTTATTCTCTGCTACAATGCCAAGACCAATAAAAAACCTATCTAAAAATTACATGAAACCTGATGCTCAACATATTGTAATAGCTAAAAAATCCATGACTGTATCCAAAATACAACAATCATACTTTTTAGTTAACTCATCTAATAAATTTGATTCACTTTGTAGAATTTTAGACGTAGATAATCCAACTACAACAATAATGTTCTGTAAAACTAAAAAAGGTGTAGATGAATTAGTTGATGCTTTACATGGTAAAGGCTATAGTGTTGAAGGTATGCACGGAGATATGAAACAAAGCCAAAGAATGAACACATTAGCTAAATTTAAGAGCGGACAACTACATTTCCTTGTAGCTACTGATGTTGCAGCTCGTGGAATTGATGTTGAAGATGTTACTCATGTTATTAACTATGACTTGCCACAAGATATAGAATCTTATGTGCATAGAATAGGAAGAACTGGAAGAGCTAATAAAGAAGGGATTGCTTATAGCTTTGCTTCAAGAAAAGAAGTTTCTTTTATAAGACAAATAGAAAATCATACTAAAAGTAAAATAGTAAAAAAAGACATTCCTACTTTAGCTGATATATTCTCTGCTAAATCTGGAAGTTTAATAGAAAACATTGGAAATGTATTACAAGAAGACTCATATAACACATTCTTGCCTATGGCTAAAGAACTAATAAATGAGTATGGTGCTGAAGATGTTACTGCTTCTTTACTTAAATTAATGTTTGATAAAGAATTAAATTGTAACTATGCTGAAGAGTCTGTAGATGTAGATGATACAACAAGATTATTCTTATCTATAGGAAAGCTCGACAAGGCCAGAGCTAAAGATGTTATTGAATTTTTAGATAACACTGCCGGTGTTAAAGGTAAAGAAATTGGAAGAATTGATATCCTTGATAAGTTCTCCTTTGTTGATGTACCTAGCAATCTTGTAAATATAATATTAGAGAATTCTAAAGGAAAAATGTTTGGTAAAAGAAAAGTAAACATTGAAATATCTAATAAAAGAAAATAGATTTACATCTAATATATAGCCAAAATGCGGTATTTTACATAATACTGCATTTTTTATTTTTTGCTAAATTTGGTATACCTCTAGAAAATATAATGTTAAAATATAGTAAATAATATTTTAAAAGGAGGATATATGAAGATTTTAAATAAAATTATATTAATATTATTATTAATTTTCTGTGTTGTTCTAAGTGGTTGTAATAACAATAATAAATATGAAGAAGCCTACTCTTTCACTGATGGCCTAGCAGCAGTTAAACTTAGAGGTCTCTGGGGATTTATTGATATAGAAGAAAATCTAGTTATAACTCCAAGCTATGATGAAGCACATTCATTTTATAATAATATAGCCCCTGTAAAAAAAGATGGATTTTGGGGTGCTATTGATAAAAAAAATAATGTGATAATTCCTTTTGATTATGAAGAAGCTACTATTGTATCTGATACTCTCATTTCTGTTAAAAAGAACAGTAAGTATGGTTGTATAGACTTTAAAAACAATATAGTAGTTGATTTAGTATCTGAAACCCCAATTTCATTATATAATTGTGGAGAGGAAAATATAGCCATTATAACAGAAAACAATTACCAAGGCTTTATAGCTTTAAATGCAAATTTAAAGGTAGAGCCCAAGTATACTGCTATAATGCCTAACAATTCTATAGTTTGTCTTGAAAGCAACGGAAAATTTGGTTTTGTAAATCTAGAAAATAAAACCATAGTAGAACCCAAATATTCTTATTACTTAAACTTCAATGATGGTATAGCTCCTGTAGACATAGATGGAAAGTTTGGTTATATAAATACGAAAGATGAAATGATAATTAAACCTATTTACGATGGGGCTGATTCATTTTTTAATGGACTAGCTACAGTATATCTTGATGGTAAGACTGGGTGTATAGACAAGAATGGTGATGTTGTCATTCCATTTAAATATGATTATATAAATTCTTTTTGGGAAAATGATATTTTGGTAGCTTCTTTAGATAACAAAGTTGCTCTTATGAATGCTAAAGGAGAATTGCTCTTTGAACCTAAGTTTGAACATATTGACTTAGGCTCTGAAGATGATATGTTTGCTGCTAGCTATGTAAATGAAGATGGTTGTAAAAATGTATTTATAAATAAACAGGGTGAAATTATACTTTCTACAGACTACACAGAAATTTATCCATTCTACAATGGCTTTGCTACCATTTATAAGTTAGACAAGTGTGGTATCTTAGCTTCTAATGGAATTGAGCTAGTTCCTCCTATTTATGATGAAGTTTATAATATTGATTCATCAAGAAATATATTTCAAGTATGCCTAAATGGTAAATGGGGGCTTATAGATAAAACTCAAAAGGAAATTTTAAAGTGTGAATATGATACTATTAACCCCTATACTGAAAATATCTTTTTAGTAAGCAAAGATAATAAATGGGGGCTTTATAACAAATCCTCTAATAAGTTTACAGATATCATATATGATGAAATTACTCCTTCTTTTGGGGATACATCTCCTATATCTGTAAAATTAGGTAATCAATGGTTTTATATTGATGAAGATGGTAATAAACTAAAGTAACTTTTAAATCATAGTTATATGTAATATTTTATAATTACACTAATACTTTAAAGAATATATAAGTTTTAAAGGATGCATGATGTATATATTTATTATGCATCCTTTTCATATCTCTCTAATGCTCTCATAAAGTTACCTTCTACTAATTCACTTAACTTCTCAATAATCTTGTGAGAATCTTCCTTCATTCCACCATTCATCCATTGGATTACCAATCCTGTAAATGCTAGAGTATAAAAATTTGTAATAAACTTTTTATTGTCTTCTGTAGCTCTCATATTCTGAGAAACTTCATTAACTACTCCAATAATTAAATCATAAGTAACTGTGTAAAGATATGAATCCAGGTGATTCTTTCCTAAAGAATTTAAAGTATTCATGCAAAATTTTCTATTGCTTTCTATATAGTTGAAAATCTTTTGAAATCCATCAGTCCATGTGTTATAACTTCTGTATTGTGATATGCTTTCTACGGCTTCTGTTTCATAAATCCATTCCAGTAGATTGTATATATCTTGAAAATGATAGTAAAATGTTTGTCTATTTAATCCACAATTATTAACTATCCCTTTAACAGATATCTTATTTAAAGGGATAGAATTCATTAATTCCTTCAAAGATTTAGCTAATGCTTTTTTTGTTATTATTGAATTTGACATAGGTACTTATTTCCTCCCTATGGATTTTTTCATCTTTGTATTTACTATACATTATATTACCCTTTTATTCCATTAGTTTTCTATTATCCCTCTTTAAAATTTGCAAATATTTACGCAACACTAAGAGCTATCTATAAATTAGTTAAATCTATTAAGTTAACCGATTTATAGATAGCTCTACACTCAAAATATTTTAAATTATATTCAATTATCCCTCTATTATATCGCCATTAGTTCCAATGGTTACTTCTTTATAAGGAACTATTATTTGTGCTTGAAGCATAGCACTTTTAACTGAAGCTACTATTCCTGAGCAGCATGGCACTTCCATTCTAACTACAGTTATACTCTTTATATTGTTCTTCTTAAGTATTTCAGTTAATTTATTCTTATAATGTTCATTGTCATCGAGTTTTGGACATCCTATTATTGTAACTTTATCCTTCATAAAGTCTCTATGGAAATTTCCATAAGCATAAGCTGTACAATCCGCTGCTATTAATAAGTTAGCATCCTTTAGATATGGGGCATTAGTATTTATTAAGTTCAATTGTACCGGCCATTGCATAAGCTCAGAGTTGTTTTCAGTAGTAATCTCTCTTTTTTTAGGCATAGTTTCCATAGTGATTATTGGTTTTCTTTCAATAGTTTTAGCCATTGTTCCAGGACATCCACATGGCAACTTTTCTTCCCCACCAATGTTTATATCTTTAGTCTCTTTAGGCTTATTATCTAATTCTAAAATTCTTGCCTTTACTGCATCATCATCATATTCATCTGCTTCTCTTTCTATAATTTCTATAGCTGCTGTAGGACAATTGGGTAAGCAATCTCCTAGTCCATCACAATATATATCGCTAACAAGCTTTGCCTTTCCATTGACTAATTCTATAGCTTTTTCATGACAAGCCGTAACACATAATCCGCAGCCATTACACTTTTCCTCATGAATCTTAATTATTTTTCTCTTCATAACAAATCCTCCTAAACCTATTATTTAATCTCATTTAGTATAATCCTCAAAATTATATTTTTTAGCATACTTATTTTTTGTTTAATTTCAACACCAAATTTAAATTAAACTATATTTACTATAGCTTAATTATAACTAGATTTCTATAATAGGTCTGTAACTTTTGTTACGCAACTAAAATCTTTATTATAATTTATCTTACTAATTTTCTTGTTAAGGTACCTATTCCAACCCCTATCATAATTACTCCTACTATCATTTCAGTATTTGCCACTATATAAGAAGCTGGTATTGGTGTTTCATTATCAGATCCTAATCCTGTAAATAATTCAACACTTATATTAATACATTGATTCACTTGACTCAGAAATTCATTAAAACTTTTGGGTAACCCTATACCCCACCAGTAACTAATTATTTGGTTTTGTGATGAATATCCAAAAGTCAAATACATAGTTGCAAAAATTAATATTAAAACTAAAGAAGTTATTAATGGATATAGCATTCGTTCTCCATATCCACAGGTAAACCAATAAATATAAGATATTATTTTGGGTAATAGCTTTTTCAAACTTTTTCTTTGCATATTTTTACAAAGATAATAGTATTCTCCAAAGTTGTTCTTCAAATTATTTTCATTATATTTATCAGCAATAGTTTCATATACAGTATATATTCCTTCATACTCTGTCTTTGTTTTTTTCTTTGGTTGAATTTTATCAAAAAAAGTTTTTGGATCCAGTTTACTTTTTAACTTATCATTAAATTCTAAGTCTTCCATATATGTTGATATTATTTTCCCTCCTGATAAATCCACATCCATTAAATTAATCCTTTTCATATAAGAATTTATAATTATAACGTTAGACATATCTGTAAGTTCAAAAGATGTATCTTTAAGTTCACATTCATCAATTATTAAATATGTAATATTACAGCTTAAAAACTTACAGTATAATTTACATTTTTCAAAACTGCAAGATAGATTATCCTTTTTATTTAGTGATGGTACATTATTAATTTCTTCTAAAATCATAGTACAATTTTCAAAAATTACTCCTCCACCCCCAAAGTCACATTCTATGAACCTACAGGCCACAAATGTGCAATTTTTAAATTTTATATTATAAAATTTACACTTTATAAACTCAGTACATATGATATTCTTATCAGTAATCTCTAAAAAATCCCCCTCATTTTCAGTTTTATAATTATTTATAGTTCTATCTTTAATGATTCTAAAACTATACTTTTCATCTGGTTGGATGATAATTTTATTAATATCATTTTTTATTTCAACATAGAGTTTCTTATTATTTTCTATTCTTTTATATAGCTCTTTCTTTCCCTTAAACACTTCTTCTTTAAAGTTTATATAAGGCATAAAAGTCCTCTCCTTTAAATATCTACTATTTTTTATACTAATACACTTAGTATGATACCTTTATATAATAATTACTCCTGTGATTATATAGCTATTATATTTTCCATAATTATGCTTTTTTAAAGGGAAAATAAAAAACTGCATCATCCTTAATTGTCTGAGTTAATTTTATTACTCTTTAATTATAAGGCTGAAACAGTTTGTTTCAAATTCTATTTCTTTATAGTTTTAAGTTTTTTCTTAGGCACCTGAAAATAAATAATAAGTCAAAGATGGGAAGTATATTTTGAGTTAGACAAGGAAACAGGTTCCGCAGATAGTAGCACTATCTAAGGGTTCTGTTGACGCAGTATAACACAAAATAGATGAGCATTCTGACTTATTTATTTTGTGAAGATGCCTAAAGTGACAAATGTAATGTAACATTCATGACAAATAGCACTTACCTACAAAGAGATTCTCTAATAAACTATAAGTATAAACTAAATAAAGTAAGGAGTATTAACTATGATTGTAAAAATAGAAAACCTAGTAAAAAGATATGGTGAACTAATTGCTTTAGATCACTTAAATTTGGATATTAAAAAAGGTGAAATATTTGGTCTTTTAGGTCCAAATGGTTCTGGTAAAACTACTACCATAAACTGTATGCTATCTCTGCTTAAATATGATAAAGGAACTATTGAAATCTTAGGAGAGGAAATGACTCCAACAAATTATAAAGTAAAAAAAGACATTGGAATCGTCATGCAAAATGTGGCCGTATTTGATGAATTAACAGTATATGAAAACATTGATTATTTCTGTGGATTATATGTAACAAATAAGAAGGAACGAAAAGGACTTGTGGAGAGGGCTATTGATTTTGTTGGACTTTCAGACTACAAAAAATTTATTCCTAAAAAGTTAAGTGGAGGACTTCTTAGAAGATTAAACATTGCGTGTGGTATAGCTCATAATCCAAAACTAATCATTTTAGACGAGCCAACGGTAGCTGTTGACCCTCAGAGTAGAAATCACATTTTAGAGGGAATAAAAAAATTAAATGCTGAAGGAGCCACAATTATATATACCTCACACTACATGGAAGAAATTGAACAGCTTTGTACTTCAATCGCTATTATGGACAAGGGTAAAGTTATTGCTAAAGGCACAAAGGAAGAACTAAAGTCAATTATTGATTTAGGTGAGAAAATAACTATTGAGGCCTTTAATTTAAATGAAAATCATATAAAAAATATAAATATTCTCCCTAATGTTATATCAGTAGGCTATAAAAATAATTTACTAAATATTAGAACAAAAAGTGGACATAGTTGTCTTGGGGACATTGTTAGTTATATTGGAGATAATAAAATAAGTTATGGGAAAATTTACTCGGAGCAACCTACCTTAAATGATGTATTCTTGGAAATTACTGGTAAAGAGCTTAGAGATTAAAGGAGGAATATAGAATGTTTTGGCATATTTTTAAGTATCAACTTAAATGTCGTTTTAGAGATAAATTAAGTGTCTTTTGGACCTTATTATTTCCAATTGTATTAGCTACAATTTTCAATTTAGCCTTTTCAAATATACTCACCGGTGAAGAGTTTGAGAATGTTAATATTGCTCTTGTAAGTAATAGCAATATACCTGAAAGCTTTTCTACAGCTATGAAGGAAAGTGATTTATTTAATATAGAAAGTACTGATGAGAATAGTGCGAAAGAATTTCTTTCTAAAGGTAAAATTTCAGGGTATATAACCTTTGTAAATAATATTGAAATAACTGTTGCAAAGTCTGGTATTAACGAGTCCATAATAAAAACCTTTGTAGATAGTTATAGTCAAAAGTATTCCACCATATCAAATTTAGTATCCATAAACCCAAGTATTATGAATGAAGATTTTATGAGTAATATTGCTATTTATAATAATTACACTAAAGATAAAGAATTGAATAGCTCTACAAACGTAGTTGTAATTTATTTTTATACCCTTTTAGCTATGACTTGCATTCTAGGTTCAACCCCTGGTTGTACTGATGTTATAAACATCCAAGGAAATCAATCTCAAAGAGCAGCAAGAATTAATATAGCTCCTGTAAATAAAATAAAAACTTTTTTAGCTGCTATAAGTGCTACTTTATTATTTTATTTTTCAACAGTCCTAATAGTTATACTATATATTTCTCAAATTTTAAAAATAGACTTTGGTAACTCCATAGGTTATGTAATTTTACTTTGCTTTGTAGGCTGTTTTAATGGAATAACTTTGGGTGCCATGGTAAGTTCTTTAATTAATAAAAAAGCTAGCGTAAAAGAAGGAATTTTACTGGCATTTACAATGGTCTGCTCTTTTTTGTCTGGAATGATGGCAGTTCAGATTAAATACTTCATTCAAGATAAATTTCCTATCTTATCCTATATAAATCCTGTTAACTTAATTACTGACGGATTTTATTCATTATACTATTATAGTACCTTTGATAGATATTTTCTTAATCTAGGTCTTCTATCCTTGTATGGAGTTATATTCTCAATAGTTACTTATCTAGTTTTAAGGAGGCAAAAGTATGCAAGTATTTAAACAGTATTTTAGAATAGTAAAAAAAAGTGCCCTTTCCTCTTTACTGCTTTATATGGCTATATTTATATTTATGACAATTGTTTTTAGTAATGTTGGTACTTCTACAGATTCAACCACTTTTGAAACTGAAAAATGTAAAGTCGCAGTTTTAAATAATGATAATTCTCCTCTTTCAAATAATTTAGAAGCATACATTGAAGATAATTCTAAATTGGTAAAAATTAAAACTACTGATGAAGGAATAAGAGATGCATTATTTTTTAGAGAAGCAGAAATTGTAATCACCATCCCAAAAGGATTTGAAGATAGCTTTCTTCAAGATAATTCACTTACTTTAGAAACTAAAAGTATTTCTAACTCTTCCAGTAGTATTTTTATAAAGTCAATGATAAATAATTATCTTAACACAACCAAAGTTTACATTGATAATACTAATAACTTAGACTTTGAAAAAATAAGTGATCTAGTAAATAAAGATTTATCTATAGATACAGAAGTTACTTTAGCAAAGGATATTAAAGAAGATACTAAAAGTAGCGTTACCTATTACTTTAATTATTTAGCTTATCCTATGCTGTGTATGTTAATACTTGGAATATCTATAGTATCAAATATTTTCAATTCTCCAGATTTAAAAAGGAGAAATTTATGCTCACCTATTAATTCCTATAACTTCAACATGCAGATATTTTTAGGAGATATGATTTTAGCATTATCTACTTGGACTATATTCATGGCACTAGCAATAGTAATGTATCCTAAAGACATGTTTTCTTTTAGAGGAGTGTTACATGGTATAAATTCTCTAATATTTACAATAACTTGTTTATGCCTTAGCTTCTTAATTAGCAATATATCCACTAAAAATTCCATAGGTCCAATTTCTAACCTTGTGTCTTTAGGTTGTTGCTTCTTAGGAGGAGCCTTTGTTCCTCAACAACTTCTCAGCGAAACAGTAAAAAGTACTGCTATATTTAATCCTGTATACTGGTTTATAAATATAAACGATAAACTTAACTCCCTATCAACATTTAATATAGATACTCTCACTCCACTCCTATTTGAAATGTTAATAATGCTAGCTTTTTCAGTAGCTTTCTTAGGAGTAGGTTTAGTTATCATGAAACAAAGAAGAACTAAATATTAAATGAAAATAAATACCTAGCTCTTTAACTATAGTGCTAGGTATTTATTTATATAAATTTAAATATCATATTTATATTATTTCCAAAATAGTAACTAAAACCTACTTTACTTAAAATGCACCATTACTTTTATTAACAAATTCATTAACTTTATAGGCTAAATATATATTGAAAATTTCCTCCACATTATTAAAATTAACATCAGTTAATTCAAATATTTTTTGTAATCTAATTCTCATAGTATTTCTATGAATAAATAGTTCTTCCGCTGAATGTTGTATACTCTTATTATTTTTTAAATATACCAATAAAGTTTTATATAAATCTGTGTTTTTTTCATAATCATAGGCTTTTAGTTTCTCTAGAGTTGTATTTTTAAAATCTTCAAAAGACATCTTAGGATTTGAATCAATAAGTTCATATATAAGTATACTATCGTAGCTTATGCTTAGAGCCTCTGGGTAAACTAGTTTACCTATATTCAAAGCCTTTACCCCTTGTTCATAATACTTTTTACAATCTAAAATGTCATGAAACACTTTGCTAATTCCTAATCTTATGCAACTATCCTTTAAAAATTTATTCATTTTATTTTTATATTCATTACTCATATTTTCAATATTCTTATCCCATATGAATATAATATTGTTATTATAATACACCGAATTATCTACATAAAAAAAGGACTGAAACCTATCATGAAGGTAGCTAAAGGATTTTCCCTTTGAATCATAATTTGATATATCAAAAACTAAAACATAAATTTCCTTAGAGAATTGAAATTCAGAAGCCTGTAGTCTTTTCTTTAACTCTCTTTTAGTTAAGTTATTATCCAGAATATCATAAATTAATTCATCATATAAAGTATTATTTGTATTTCTATACATATCACTTTTCTTCATTTCTTCCCCAATAACTCTACTTGTTATTGACAATAGTTTTTCATCATAATATGAAAATTCATTTTCGCACTGAAGTAATATTATATTCCCGATATGCTTATTATTAACTTTAATCTTACATATTAGTTTTTTGTTAGGACTCTCTGGACATTCTACCTCATAAACCTCATCTTTCTCTAGCCCTTGTTGGACACTTGAAAGATTTCTTACTGATGTTATAAATTCATAGGAACAAAACCCTTGTTTTATATTACCTCTCCAAATTTCATCATTAACTTTCTCTTCATCCGAGTGAGCTAATATTTTATAACTGAAATTTATTACTATAACTGGATTCTTTAACATTTCCGAAGCAACTTTAACTATATGATTAAGACCTTTATTAGATAAATAGGAATCAAATAAAACAGATGTATAATGTTCAATCTCTGATATACTCATATCATCACACCCCTTAATTAAATTGTAGTGCACTGTGCACAATAATGTCAATTATATTTGACTACCATATACATTATATATTTTTTAACAATCTAATATACTTAACTTAGAGGTGATTAATTAATGAAATATGAAGCTATTTTTTCTAAAGGACAAATAGGTAAATTAGAAATTAAAAACAGAATCGTTATGCCTGCTATGGGGACTTCTTTGTCTAGCTTTACTGGTGAAGCATCTGATGAAATCATTAGATACTATGAGGAGAGAGCTAAAGGTGGTTGTGGACTTATAATTACTGAAATTACTAGAGTTGATGATGAAAGTGGTATTGGTACTCCAAACCAACTTTGTGCAATGGACTTAAAGCATATTCCTAGACTGGAAAGGCTTGCTAATGCAGTTCATAGGTATGATACTAAAATATTCTTACAACTTCATCATCCTGGTAGAGAAAGCCATGGGAACATAATTGGTGGAAGACAAATAACTGCTCCAAGCCCAGTAATGTCATCTGCCATAGGAGAAATGCCTAGAGAACTTTCTACAGAAGAGGTTGAAGGTTTAGTTAAAAAATTCGTTTTTGGAGCTTATATTGCCAAATCTGCTGGTATAGATGGTGTTGAGCTTCATGGTGCTCATGGATATTTAATTGGACAATTTATGAGTCCACTTACAAACCTTAGAACTGATAAATATGGTGGAAACTTTGAAGGACGTATGAAATTTATTACTGAAATAATTCTAGGTATAAAGAAAACTTGTGGCAAAGATTTTCCTATCTCTGTGAGAATTGACGGGGACGAATTTGTACCTGGTGGATTCACTCTAGAGGATGCTGCTATGGCAGCTAAATACTTAGAAAATTTAGGCATAAATGCTATAAATGTAAGTTCAGGTACCTATGAAAGTGTAAACACAATTATAGAGCCTATATCTTATCCTCAAGGATGGAAGAAACACCTTTCTGCAGCCATTAAAGAAGTGGTTAATATTCCTGTCATAGCCTGTGATGTTATAAGAAAACCTGATTTTGCAGAAAGTCTTTTAAAATCAAATAACTTAGACTTTGTAGCTATTGGTAGAGGTCAATTAGCTGATGCTGAATGGGGGAAAAAAGCCTTTGAAGGAAGAGAATCTGAAATTAGACCTTGTATTTCTTGCTTATATTGCATTCAAGAACTTATGGACTGCAAAACTATAAAATGTGCTGTTAATTCTAGAATGGGTAGAGAACTAGAATTTAACAATCTAAAGACTGATGGTAATAATCGTGTTGTAGCAATTCTAGGTGGTGGACCTGCTGGAATGGAGGCTGCAAGAACACTATCTCTAAGAGGTTTTAAACCTACAATTTTTGAAAAATCAAAAGTGCTAGGTGGAAGTATTGTACCTGGAAGCACTCCTCCTCTTAAAGAAAAATTAGATTGGTATCTAGATTATCTTAGAAATGAAATGAAGAGATTAAATGTTGAAGTTAAGCTTAATACAGCTCCATCAATTGAAGAGCTTCAATCTTTAAATCCATATCATATATTTGTAGCTATTGGTGCTAATCCAATAATTCCAAACCTTCCTGGAGCAAACATAGGAAATGTATGTAATGTTATGGATATCTTAAATAAAAACATAACTTTATCTAATAAACATGTAGTGGTGGTAGGTTCTGGTATGACTGGGCTTGAAACCGCTGAATACCTTGCTCATGTCGGTAATAAAGTCACTGTAATTGAGATGGCAGATAAAATTGGACCTGATGCATATCTTCCAAATCTAATAGATGTTACTACTAGACTTAAAAAATATGATGTGGTTATGTATCCTAATATGAAGCTTACTGAAATTAAAGATAAAGAAATTCTAGTAGAAAATATGAAAACTAAAACTCTGGAAACCATCACAATGGATAATGTGGTACTATCCCTTGGTGTTAAGGCAGATAAAGATTTTATATCCATCCTAAAAACTACCTTTAATAATAAAATTACTGTTATTGGCGATGCTGAAAAGCCTGGTAGAATAGGTCAAGCTACAAAGGCAGGATTTGAAAAAGCTTATTTCCTAGAATAAATTTATTTGTAGATGGCGGCTACAGTAAATTTTAAATATACTCCGTAATAAAATTATAAATAAAGTGTGAAGCAGCTTAATTATAGCAGTTCCACACTTTATCTTATTGAGTTATTATATTTTATTAGGCTAAATCCTTTTTATTATAAATAGCATAAGTAGTTACAATAGATATAGCAATTATTCCTAATCCTAAAAGTACATATTTCACTTCAAACCCATCCTTTAGCAGCTTAGCTGGAACTACATAATCAAAGGGTGATAAATATAAAAATCCTTCTAGTTCATCTTTCATCTTCCCTATAATTCCAAATATATAAGTTGTAAAGAATACTCCTAGTGCAATGGATGTCCCTTGTTTGCTAGATTTTATTATAACTGATAATAAAAATCCTATGGCCATAAATATATATCCGAGAAAAGCCATTCCTATAAATAAAGTTTTTATATCCATTAATAGTGTCATAGTCTCAACCTCTTCTGGCTTTACAGCCATAGAAATTCCCATAGTTACAACTCCAACTATAACAATAAATAGGTAAAATATAATTGCTGAGGAAATTAATTTTGAAGTTACTATTTTATTTCTTGTAATTGGCTTAGAATATAAAAACTCAATGGTACCTTCACTTTCTTCTTTTACTAAAGCAGATATTCCAAGAATTATTCCATATATTCCAGCTGCCATAGATATATATTGAATTGCATAGGCTAAATAATCTGAAATGTTTCCAAAATCTACAGCATCTTCAAGATTAAAAGCCTCTAATAGTGCAGGTGGCAAAGCATCTAATTTTGTAGCAACAATTTCTTGCATTCCACTATCCTTCATACTAGGGAATAATGCCATAAACATTATTACTAGTCCTACACATACAGCAGACCAAATAATAGCAGATTTTAATAGTCTTCTAAATTCAAACTTGAATATATTCATCCTACTTCTCCCCTTCCCTCTTATAATAATCCATAAATGTATCCTCTAAAGTATGCTCACCTATAAGTAACTTCTCCACATTAAACTTAGCAATTTCTTTAATTAATTCATCAATATCTCCTATAAAACTAAAAGTTATTTCACCTTTATTATTTTCTATAACTTCTCCCTTAAACTCTTCAACCTTCTTGTTATCTATCCCCTCAGCTTTTAAGGTAATTTTTACTCCCGTTTTTCTGGCAAGCTTATCTATTTCAATTACATCAATAATCTTTCCATCTTTTATTACTGCAACTCTATCACATAGATTTTCAACTTCAACTAAATTATGAGAAGATAAGAATATTGTAGTTCCCTTAGCTCTCTGCTTTTCTAGTATATTGAAAAGTTTTTTTTGTATAAGTGGATCTAGTCCATTAGTAGGTTCATCAAGAATTAAAAGCTTAGGATTATGAATAAGTGCTTGTACTATAGCTACCTTTTTCTTGTTTCCAAGACTCAATTCACTCATTTTTTTCTCTAACTCTACCTCTAGTTCTTTACATAGTTCATCAGTATCTTCCTTATTAGCATTTTCGTAAAAACTTTCAGCATATCTTATAATATCTTTAACCTTTGATTCATCATAAAACTTTACTTCACTAGGTACATACCCAATATGCTTTTTTATTTCACTACTTTCTTTTACTATATTCTTTCCAAGAATTGTTCCATACCCAGAAGTGGGAAAATTAAAATTTAAAAGAGTTCTAATAGTAGTAGATTTTCCTGCTCCATTTGGACCTACAAATCCAAAAATTTCTCCTTCTTTAACTTGCAAATTCACCTCTACTATTCCTCGATTTTTTCCATAACTCTTTGTTAATTTGTTAGTTTCAATTATATTCATTACTATCCCCCTATTTATCATCAAATTTTGAACTTTTATATAGTTTCAATTTTTCATTAAATCTTTCCCCTGAAACCTTATTGTATAATGCAATGGATCCAGTAAAAGAAATAAAACATACAGTAAATACGCTTAATGCAATAGTAAAATTATTACCGCTACTTAAGTCAAACCAATTAAAGATCTTAGCTAATATATAACCTATAAAAACAAGCAACATATAATGAATAATTATCTTAATCCAAATCTTTACCTTCATAAATATATTAGATGCATATATAACATATTGGAGAAGAGTTAAAATTATAGATATAAATATCATCTGCCATATTAAACTCAGATGAATACTTTTTTCTCCTAAAAAAGGAGCAATAAGAGTATAAATAACAACCTGAGATGTAAAGAACATACATGTTATTATTTTTATTTCTAATGTGTTCTTAAAAAATTCTTTCATACAATACTCCTCCTATAAATCTAATTTATTTTTTAAGATAGGTACATACTGTCGTGAAACTACTAATTTTTCATCATTATCTAGAAGTATCTCTATTCGTCCTCCAAACATAGGTACTATATTCTTTACCTTTCGCAGATTTATAATAGTAGATTTAGAAGCTCTAAAAAAATCTGTATTTTTAAGTCTTTCTTCTAATTCATAGAGTCTTAAATGTGTCTGAAAAACCTCCTTATCCATATAAATAAAAGTTTTCTTATCAACTGACTCAAAGTAAAATATCTCATTTGTATCTAGAATAAATATCCTTCCATCCTTATTCCCTGTTATTTTTTCTTCTAAGGCTTTAAGTTTAGATATAATTCTTGTCACATTTTCATCTATTGTTTTGCAGTTAATTACTATTTCAACATCTTCAATATCTTCAACTTCATTTATTATAATCTTCATTTAACGCCTTCCTTTCTATACAACTTCTTTAACTAGTTAAAAAATTCAAATTATCTATAATCTATAGTTTAAGTATATTCTTTAAAATTTATTAAGACAATCATATCCTTCTAACCTGCATAAATCCTATGCTAAGTTGCATATAAAAAACTTCATCCTAAAGCTAATTATCTTTAGGATGAAGTTATTTTGAATTTATTATTATTTGTTTTCAGAATTTAATTTAACTCACTGTTAAAATGTATTTAAATATTATTATGATATATTCATTTATTATTTGCTCTTTTGAGCAACTTTTCTCTTTTCTGTTTCATCTACTACTAAAGCTGCCACTGCAGAGCCTGTAACATTAGTTGCTGTTCTCATCATATCAATTATAGAATCAACGGCAATTATCATTGCCATACCTTCTATAGGTAATCCTAACGTTGCTAATACTACTGTTGTAGACATAGTTGCTGAACCTGGAACTCCTGCAATACCTATTGAGGATACTATAGTGGTTAATACTATTAAAGCATATGAGTAAACTGTCATATCAACATTAAATACATTAGCAACAAATATAGCTACTATAGCTGGATACAATCCTCCACAAGCGTTCATTCCTATAGTCGATCCTAGAGGTGCTACAAAGCTAGCAATATTTTCAGAAACTCCAGCTCCTTCAACTAAAGATTTTATAGTTACTGGCAGTGTTCCATAGCTACTTTGACTTGTAAAAGCCATTGTTTGAGCTGGGAAGAT
Organism: Clostridium sp. UBA5119; assembly: GCF_002414285.1. Taxonomy (NCBI): domain Bacteria; kingdom Bacillati; phylum Bacillota; class Clostridia; order Eubacteriales; family Clostridiaceae; genus Clostridium; species Clostridium sp. UBA5119. The sequence continues at coordinate 17,108 of NZ_DHYX01000064.1, forward strand.
TCCCTTGAAGAATTTTAAAGGATTTTTCTTAGCTACAAAGACGATAAGTGGAGTATAAACCACTATAAACTGAAGTATAGATGCTATATAAACTGCCGCAATAACCCATATTAAGGATTTAATAGTTTCTAATCCGTTGCTTGCTACAGCCTTTGCAATTAAAGCAAAAACTCCATAAGGTATAAATTTTAATACTATTTGAGTTATTCTTGATACTATAGTATGAGCTGATAACACAAAATCTTTAAAAGGTTTTGCTTTAGTTGGATTTATATTATCTTCTGTAACTAAAGCTATAGCTACAAATAGTGAGAATATAACTATGGGAATTATTCTATTATCTACTATAGCTGCTATTGGATTTGATGGTAGCATGTCCACTAGCACTTGAGTAAATGTAGGTATTTCCCTAGCTACAAAGTCTTCTGCTCCCGGAAAAGTTAATCCTTGTCCTAAGTTAAATACCTTAGCTACTACAATTCCTATAGCTGCTGCTATACCTGTAGTTCCTAATAAAATTCCTAGTGTTTTAATTCCTATAGATTTTAATGTATCTAAATTCTTAAGTCTAACTATACTTGTAATTAGTGAAACCATAACTAAAGGTACAACTATCA
>NZ_DHYX01000076.1:0-2554 GCF_002414285.1 Clostridium sp. UBA5119
CAATCAAGATATTATAATCCTGAGTGGGGAAGATTTTTGAATGGGGATGCTATTGGTGGAAATGTAGGAGCATTGCTATCACATAATATATTTGCTTATTGTAATAATAATCCTGTTATATCAAAAGATCCTAATGGTTTTAGACCTATGTATACTCAAGGAGAAGAAACAGATGCAATGAGAGAAGCATCCCTACAAGTTATGAATGCTGTATCTAAAAAAGAACCACCTCCAAGTGAAGTTGGATACAAAACACCTAAAGGAAAGGGGAAAACGGAAACAGTAAAGTTGCCAAATGGGCAAAGAGGATGGGGAGATGCCGATGGCAACGTATGGGTACCGATACCATAAGGTCATCCATTAGCTCACGGCGGAGAGCATTGGGATGTAAACTATCCAAATGGAGGGTATGATAATGTATATCCGCCTGATGGACATGTCAGAAAAGGAAGTGGTCCAAGAGGTAAGTTTTCACCAGAAGGTAAAAGAATAGTTATGGAATCAACTGGAATAGGTGGTACGGCATTATTACTATATGGAGCTTATAGAGTAGCGCGAATGGCACCTTCATTCGCACCACCTTTGTGGTGGACAATTCCGGCAAATGTTGCTTGTCCATAAAAAGATATGTTTAGGAGGGTTTAAAATGAACAGCGATGTATTATTAAAAAAAATTCAGGATATAATTTTTTCAGTTCCAGGAGAAATATATAAATACAATCAGCCGAGTGATTGTTTTGATGATGATTGGAGAGAAGCTTCAACTCAAGAAAGGGCTTTTTTGTTAGTTGAAAGTTTGCTTATAAACCTAAACAAAAGCAAAACAGAAGAGAATACAAAACAAAAAGAAAATCTTGTTGAAGTTAAGATTGATAAACTACCAAGATTTTATAGCATAGCAGATGAAAATATGTTCTTCAATGCTATTTACACCGTGCCATCCATAAAAGAAGTAATTGGAAATGGAAGGGAGTTATTTCTATACTATGATAAGAAGATAACAAATGAAGAAAGAAATTTCATAGTTGGATTATTTAAGAGATATCAAATTTCTATACCATCTAAAATTAATAGTTAGTATTCAATAAAATAAGTATGAACTAGCTTAGTTGCTACTTAAAGATACATATAACTATTCTGTAGAGAATCGTTATATATTAATCTGAAAAATATAAGTAGGAATTTGATTTATACCAATTATTATGTGAGAGACAGGAGTGATTCCTGTCTCTATTTTTCGTATTAAATAAAATTGTAATTATACACTATATAGGAGGATTTTTTTAAATTTTAGGTCTAGAAACATCATTAAAAGTCTGGATTAAACATTAGTTAAGCAATACTAAAATGGGGGATATTTAAGGAGGTAGTATATCAATTATGAATACAGAAGTTGGATTAATAATTATATTTATTACAATTCCATGTATAATTTTAACATTTGAAGCTTTACAGCATATTATGAAGGGGTTGCCAAGTGGAGAGAAAGTTAAAATGAAAAAATTAAAGATAGGATTAGTGTATATTATTATTATAATCATATATACGGTTATATCTAATGTAATTTTAATTAAAGTACATTAACAACTAGAGGGGGAGGTTATCGTGAATATTGTAGGAGATATTTTATTAAAAATTGCTTATACTATGTTAATGTTGATGATTTTTTTACTTTCTTATGTTGGATTTAAGGAAAGTTCTAAATCTCTTAAATCAAAAAAATATATTGGTAAAGATAAGTTGATGCTGAATTGGCTCAGATTACTATGTGGTTTTTCTATATATGGTTGTGGAATGATAATAATTAAATTTATTGTAGAAATAATATTATATTTAATGAAAATATAATACAGAAAACTTAATTGTTTTTTAAAAATATATTTTTATAAAGAAAACTTTACTATATAAAGCCTCAAAAAAATTATCTAGAAAAAATTAAATGTAATAAATAAAGGAATATTATGAAGTTAGTTGCGTAAAGTAATGTGATACACCCAATTTTAAGTATATTATATAGGGAAACATAAATAAAGTATAAAGTAGGCATTTTCTGCAATCCCTAAATTAGTATAAATGGAGATTTAAGAAGTAACCTATGTATCTATAAAATAAAAATAAGTAATTTTTAAAATAAAAGGGAAATACCTATGAAGGTGATAGTTGTTCCAATCAAGTGGAATAACTATCACTTTTTCTTTTTATATGATATTAATTGTTAGTAAATTATATAGAAGGAAAAAGAGCATTTAATGAAGAAATAATGAATGTACATTTAAGATATTATAATCCTGTAAATGGTAAAGACCCTAATGGATTTAGACCTATATATACTCAAGGAGAAGAAACAGATGCGATGAGAGATGCTTCTTACGAAGCTATGGCAAAAGCTGCTCCAGCAATTAGTAATAAGCTAGGTTCTATAAGTACAAGTAAATCTAAATCAAGTTCTGGGTTTATATTGTCTGTGGTTACAGCAGTTGCCGATTCTGTAATTGGTAGCAAAATAGCTTCTAAGCTAGGTACATTTAGTAAGTATAGAGAGTGGACATACAAT
>NZ_DHYX01000077.1:0-8672 GCF_002414285.1 Clostridium sp. UBA5119
GTTATTTTGCGACGCCCCCTTCATTTTTTTCTTAACTAAGATAACTATATTTATCTATAAATTCTTTAGTAAATCTTATAACATGGAGAGGATTTTTACCTACCCCAACTTCTCCAGCTAGCATAATTCCATCCACCTTATTTTTTATAAAATTATATAAATCATCTAATTCAGGAATTTTAGGTTTTCGGCCACTTCTCATAGAATCTAACACATAGGTTGCGATTATAAGCTCCTTTTTTTCAAACTTCATCTTTTCTATTATTTCATCTTGAACAAAAGGAATTTCCATTATGTCCAATTCCGAGAATAAATCTCCCCTACCTAGCATAATTCCATCAACAGATTTTAAAATAGAATCAAAATTAAGAATTCCTTCTTTACACTCTATTTTTGCCCAAATTTTAGGCATAATAATTTGAGGATTATATTTCTTTACTTTTTTAATATATTCCTTTAATTGTAGAATATCAGATTCTCTCGTAACATAGGAAAGACATATTATATCCACACCACTTAATAGTCCAAATTCAATATCCTTCTTATCCTTCATGGTTAACGTCATTCCCGACCTATCAATTCCCGGAGCATTTAACCCCTTCTCACCTCTAACCATGCCACCTAAAACAACTTCTGCCTTTATTGCCTCTTTATCCTTAAGCTTTCCTACAACATTAAATTCCATCGTTCCATCCTTCATAAGGATTTTTTTACAGCTAGAAAGCCATGTAAATTGTCCTTGAAAAGAAATTGGAATTAATGTATTCTTTCCACTATGTCTAAGATTTTCTTTAAAAAATTCTTCACTACAAAAATATACGGTTTCTCCAAAGTTAACTCTTAATTGGCCATTAAACAAATTAGATACTCTAATTTTATTTCCTTGCAAATCTTGAATAATAGAAATATCAGGATAATTCTCCTTCATATACCTAATTTGTTTTTTTGCTGTATCATTTTCTATATGAGAAAAATTCAATCTCATAGAATTCATTCCTGAATTTACAAACTTATCTAAATCATTTAAGGTCTTAACATTAGGACCTATTGAACATACTATCTTCATTTCATCACCTAATCATTTATTTATATTTATATTTATATTTATATTTATATTTATCCAATACATAACTAATTAATATATTTTATCTTTAATGTAACCTATTATAAATCTATCATCTTTATTCATAACAAACAATAGCATTCATATACAATCTTAAATCTTGAAGCAATTTTTTTTAATTTAGGCTTTAGTTTATTTACTTCCAATTATACTTAATAATAAAAATCCAAAGAATTCCTTTGGATTTAAGTTGATATACATATTCTTTAATTATGATATAAACATAGTTAAAATTTAATTCACTCTAAATGCTAAGTTATTGTATAAGTAATCTCATTCATATATAACTTATATAGATATATAAACCATAGTGTTAATTTAATGGATTAATTTCATTATATATAGGTTTATTATTATATCCAGATATTTCATTAAAGAAATTTAAAGATGTTGTATTTATATATGGTACTAGCCATAGAAAACCAATTGATGCAATGAAAGGTAATATAGTAATGAGAGTTTCATTAAATGAAAAAACTGCAATAATAGCTATAACTATAACTGGTACAATACATAAAATAGCCCAACCTAAAAAGCTAAGGTATAGTACAAATAAACTCCATACATTCCCTTTCATTAATTTAAAACTTTCTTTTATACACTGAATTACACCCTTACTATTATCTTCACATACTAAAATCACTGCTGGGAATAAATATAAACCCAAAATAATTATTGGTATACATAAAACTAACGTAACCAGAACAATCATGGTTGTCATGCCTTCAAAAGATGGAATAGAGTTACCTGATAAAGAACCCATAAATATCTGGTTACTATAATGAATTGCTATAAATCCTACAACTATACCAATAATAATTATTATTGGTATGTACATTAATACTATTAAAAGTTGTATACCCGTACCTTTTCCCCAAGTCTTACCTGAGATAAGTATATCAGAAAATTTAACTTTCTTATCCCTAGAAATTTTAAGATAAAATGAATTACTCATAATTGCTATACTTAAGCTTACTATTATGCTCATAACTGTTATCAGAAGTGATGTTCCTATAGTATCTTTAAAAGTCTCAGAACCAAGACTTATACTTCCTTGAATCACAAAGATTATTAGTGTTATTAAGACCGGTATCTTCCACTGCCCCCTTAATTGATCTTTAGATTTACTTTTTAAAGCTTTTCGATTTACCATTGTTTTCCCCCTTAAAACTCCCTTTTATTTATATATTAATAAAATACAATATTGCCTATCATACTTTACTTTTTTAGAAATAAAATTAACCCTTATATAATTAAAATATTATGAACATATTGATTATATTACAATAATTCGAGATAAATTTTTTTCTCTCTATATTATTGTAATTTTTTATGAGCCAGTTTTCCATTATTTATAACTAATGAAATTTCTGCCATTATAGATAATGCTATATCTTCTGGTCTTTCACCACCTAATTCTATGCCAATAGGTGCATATACTTTATTCAACAAATCTTTCTTAAATCCTTCATCTAATAATTTATAAATAGTTTTTTTCACCTTGACTTTACTTCCTATCATACCAATATAATTTGCTTCAGTATCTATAACAGTTTTTAAAGCTTCATAGTCATGGAAATGTCCCCTAGTTATAATCACTATACTGCATTGATTATTTATAGGATATTTTTTTAAACTTTCTTTAATATCTCCTAGTAAAAGCTCATCAGCCAATTTAAATCTTTGCTCATTACAATATTCTTTCCTATCCTCAAAAACTACAATATCATATCCTAATACATTAGCTATAAAATGTAGTGGCAATGCAATATGTCCTCCACCAACTATAAGAAGTTTACGCTTAGGCATTAATACTTTTATATATACTTCAATGTTTCCTCCACAAACCATATTAAGCTCTTTATTATCTTCATTCAAACTATATTCGTATCTACCACTTCTTTGTGTTTCTATAGCTTCTATACTAGATTTTATAATTTCATCTTCAACTGCACCTCCACCTATAGTACCAATTACAGTACCATCTCTTAGAACTCCCATCATGGTACCTTCTCCCCTAGGTGAAGATCCACAAGCCTTAGTAATTATAGAAAGAGCTACAAAATTCCCATTCTTCACTTGCTCATTCACTTCTTCGAGTAAAGTAATACTCATATAAAATACCTCCCTATTTCCCAAATGGACAAATTGGATAATGACATATATTACATTTTAAACAAAGGCCTCCGTGAGATAACTCACTTATTTCTCTTTTACTAATTTTATCCTTTGCCATTATCCTAGGAAGTAAAACATCAAATACAGTTATTTTAGAGAACATTCCACAAGCTGGAATCCCAACATAAGTTATATCATCACTATATGCTAACATAAACATAGCTCCTGGTATTACTGGAGATCCATAGGTAATTATCTCTGAAGCTACTTTTTCAATAGCTACAGGTGTTAAATCATCTGCATCTACTGACATTCCCCCACTGCATATTATTAAACTGCATCCTCTAGACTTAAATATCTCTATAGCATTAGTTATTTTTTCTAAATTATCTGGAACAAATATGACATCTTCAACAACAGCTTTGTAATTACTAACCTTTTCCTTAAGTATTGGAGCAAATTTATCAGTAATGATGCCTTCATAAACTTCCGTACCAGTAATAACTATTCCTACCTTCTGAACTTTAAAAGGTATTATGTCTATAATCCCTGATACATTTCTTAATATATCCTTAACTTGATTAATATATCTTTTTTCTACAACTAAAGGTGTTACTTTTGTAGCAGAAACAATTGTATCCTTCTTTACAACAGTATTATTGTGTAATGTACTTACCACAATGTTTTTAATATAATTAATTTCATATAACAGACTAGTGTTAATTTTCAAAAGTCCATCCCGGGCAGCTAAAATATTTACTTTTCCCTCACTAGGTGATTTTAGGTAGGTATTTTCTCCTCCAATGGCTTGTCCTAACTCTAAAGCTGCCTGGTCTTCATGAAGCATTTCTGAATTCATTTCAATAATATAAATGTGATTTTTCCCTATAAACTTCAACTCTTCTATATCTTTTGCTTCTATTATATGTCCTTTTTTAAAAGCAGTACCCTTGAATTCCCCCGGTACTATCTTAGTTAAATCATGGGCCACCACCATCCCAATAGCATCTTCAACTTTAACTTTTTTCATTTTCACACCCCCATGTTATATTTTATTATATTATACCATCGTATGTAAAAAAATACCACTTAATACATAATCTTTGTATTAAGTGATATTTCAATGAATGCATAGTTAAGCTACATATTCATTTCTATCTTCTTCTTTTTCACTTTTAAAATTTAAAATCATATTTAGTATAACCCCTACAAGAGCTGCTAAGCTTACGCCTGTTATTTTAACAGATGCACCAACTGGAATTCCAATTGATATACCAGTGTATTTTTCTAAATTAGTAGTACCAAGACCAATTATTATTATAGTAGCTATTACTACAATGTTTTTCCAATCAAAAGTTACATCTCCATTTTTAATAGTTTTAAATCCTATTAATGCAATCATTCCAAATAGCATGATACTAATACCACCCATAACAGCGCTAGGGATAGATAATAGTAATCCTCCTAATTTAGCTACAAAACCTAAGATGATAGCAAATATTGCTGTAATTCTTATTATTGATGGGTCATAATTTTTTGTTAATGCTAAAACTCCAGTATTCTCTCCGTAAGTTGTATTTGCTGGTCCTCCAATAAATGAAGAAAACATAGTTGCAAGTCCATCTCCTAATAGGGTTCTATTAAGACCAGGATCTTCAATGAAGTTTTTGCCCACTACTTGTCCGTTTGTACTAATATCACCAACATGCTCCATTAATACAGCTAACACTACTGGGGCAATTGTAAGGATAGATGCCATATCAAATTTAGGAAAGTTAAAGCTAGGTATCGCTAAAAATGCTGCCTTAGATATTATGCTAGTATCTACTATATTAAAAATCAATGAGAGTATATACCCTGATGATACTGCAATAAGTATAGCTAATTGTTTTGAAAAACCTTTTCCAAATAAGTTAATTGATAATGCTATAGATAAAGTTATCCCTGCTATAATAAAATTTTCACTAGCCATTCCTATAGCTGTAGGTACAAGGTTTAATCCTATAACTATTATCATAGGTCCTACTACTTGGGCCGGAAGGAATCTTTTTATAGTGGTTACTCCAATTTTCTTAACTAGAAATGAAATTATTACATAAATAAAACCTGCAACTAACAATCCGCCTTGTGCATATGCTAAATCTCCGCCATTTAATTCTCCCGCAGCTATTATTACCGGTATAAATGCGAAGGAAGATCCAAGAAATACTGGAACTTTTCCTTTCGTACAAAGGTGAAATATCAAAGTACCACATCCTGCGGCAACAAGAGCAACTGAAGGGTCAAGTCCTGTAAGTACAGGTACTAGAACCGTTGCACCAAACATAGCAATTAAGTGCTGCATAGCAAGTACCATTCTTTTAGTCTCTTCCTTAATAGATCTCTTTGCCAATGTTTCTTCTGCTTCTTTTTTTAATGTTATTTCTGACATATAAAGCCTCCTTAATATTTTTAATATTAGGAGAAATTTCTTTCTCCCCTTTCAGTATCCCAGTACTGATTAAAAGGTATATAAATAAAAAAACTTCTTACTTTCGCAAGAAGTTATATACAGAAATATAGTGTACCCTGTAATTATATCTACCTTCTTGCCAGCCTCTCTGGACTGATTTAAAGAAATATTTTATTATTTAATTTATTCTTTAGGTTATTGTACTACTTTTTCACTCAAATAACAAGTATTTTTAAGATTTATTTTATTACTCTTTCCACTATATTAAAATATCTTGAAAAAACATGCAAATAAGTTATAATAAAATCATGGTACATAAGATAAATAGTATAACTAATTTTAAAACATAATTATGGGGGGTGTATATATGAACATACGTTATGCGAATAGGACTTCAAATTTAAAAGCATCTGAAATAAGAGAACTTTTAAAATTGACTGAAAAGCCAGAAATTATTTCTTTTTCAGGTGAATTACCAGCACCTGAATTATTTCCTTTAGATAAACTAAACGAAGTATCATCAAAGGTTATAAAAGAAAAAGGTCAAGTAGCTCTACAATATGCTTCTACTGATGGTTACATGCCTTTGAGAGAAATAATTGTAAAAGAAAGAATAGCGCCTACAGGAGTAAAATGCGGCACTTCAAATGTTATGCTAACTAATGGTTCTCAGCAAGGTTTAGAGTTTTCTGCAAAGCTTTTCATGAATAAAGGAGGACACTATTGCATGTGAGAGTCCAAGCTATCTTTGAGCTTTAAATGCATTTATAGCTTATGGTCCTAAATTCTTAAAATACCAATGGATGAAAATGGTATAATTGTAGAGGAATTAGAAAAAGCATTAGAAAACGGAAACCACAATATAAAAATGATTTATACTATTCCAGATTTTCAAAATCCAAGTGGAATTACAATGAATATTGAGAGCAGAAAACGCTTATCAGAACTAGCTGCTAATTATGAAATACCTTTAATTGAAGATAGTCCCTATGGGGAATTAAGATTTTAGGTAGAAAGCTTTCCTTCAATTAAATCCTTTGATAAAGCAGGCTATGTAATTAATCTAGGTACTTTCTCTAAACTTTTCTGTCCTGTACTAAGACTTGGATGGATATTAGCAGAAGAAGAAATAATTAAAAAGTATATTTTAATTAAGCAAGGTGCAGACTTACAATGTAATACTTTTGCTCAGGTTATCGCAGGTGAACACATGAAAACTTACAGTTTAAATGATCATATAAAGAACATAATTGAAGTTTATAGAGTTAGCCGTAATTTAATGATAGATAGCATGAAAAAATATTTTCCTGAAGACGTTAAATACACTTATCCTTCAGGAGCGTTGTTTACTTGGGTTGAATTAAGAAAAGATTTAGATTCTGCTTCTATTATGGAAGATGCTCTAAAAGAGAATGTAGCCTATGTACCTGGTGCTTCTTTCTTCCCTAATGGTGGAAAGAAAAATTTCTTTAGATTAAATTACTCTAATATGCCAGAAGATAAAATCGTAGAAGGAATAAAAAGATTATGTAAAGTTCTTCATAAATATTATACAAAATAGAAACAATATATAATGTATACTAGTACAATAATGAAAATAAATAAACTTAAATATTTATTCATATTATTTTAGGAGGAGTTAAAATGGAATTTTCAAAAAGAATACTGGCTATGGGATATTCACCTATTAGAAAATTGGCACCATATGGAGCTGAAGCTACACGTAAAGGAGTAAAAATATATCATCTAAATATTGGTCAACCTGATATTGAAACTCCAAAGGAGTTCATGGAAGGAATTAATAACTATAAAGATGATGTACTTAAATATGCTCAATCTCAAGGAATAGATGAAGCAATTAATAGTTTTATTAAATATTATAAAGAATGGGATATAGATTTTGAATCTAATGAAGTTCTTATTACTAATGGAGGTTCTGAAGCTATTTCTTTAGCATTAACAGCAATTTGTGATGTAGACGATGAAGTAATTATACCAGAGCCTTTCTATACTAATTATGCAGGATTTGCACAAGGTGCTGGCGTAAAAGTAGTACCTTTTATAACTAAAGCTGAAGAAGGCTTCCATCTACCAGCAAAGGATGTTATAATATCTAAAATAACTCCTAAAACTAAAGCAATCATGGTTTCTAACCCTGGAAATCCAACTGGAGTTGTTTACACTGAAAATGAAATAAGGATGCTTGCTGATATATGTAAAGAAAATAACCTATTCCTTATTGCAGATGAGGTATATAGAGAGTTTGTTTATGATGGATTAAAATACACTTCTGCTCTTTATATGGAAGATATTAAAGATAGAGTAATTTTAATAGATAGTATATCTAAACGCTATAGTGCATGTGGTGCAAGAATTGGTTTAGTAGCTTCTAAGAATAAAGAACTTATAAGTCAAATTATGAAAATATGTCAAGTTAGACTATGTGTTCCAACTATAGAACAATTAGCAGCAGCAAATTTAATCAATACTCCTAAAGAATACTTTATTAACGTTAAAAAAGAGTATGAATCAAGAAGAAACATTCTGTTTGAAAAGCTTTCAAAAATGCCAGGTGTTATATGCAAAAAACCTACTGGGGCATTTTATATAGTAGCAAAGCTTCCAATAAAAAGTGGAGAAAATTTTGCAAAATGGTTACTTACAGACTATAATTATAATAATAAAACTGTTATGGTTGCTCCTGCAGAAGGTTTCTATGCAACAGAAGGTCTTGGTATGGAAGAAATAAGATTATCTTATTGTTTAAATACTGAAGCTTTAGCTGATGCAATGGACATATTAGAAAGAGCTTTAGCTGAATATGTAAAAATTGAAAAATAGTAATCAAAAAAGAAATTAAGTTTCATAACTTAATTTCTTTTTTATTATATTTGTTCTTAATAATTATAAAGTATAGTTCTATATTTACTACATTAATTATTATATTAAAATGAATCTATATTATCTTTCTTATACTCG
>NZ_DHYX01000077.1:8686-10068 GCF_002414285.1 Clostridium sp. UBA5119
GATATAAATTTACAGCTTCTATATTCTTTTTATCACATTTAAGATATATTTTACTATTACCAAGATCATGAGCTATATTCACTATATATTTAAGTAACTTCTTTCCATAACCTTTACCTCTATATTCAGGCAAAATTCCAAAGTTAGCTATATAAATTTTTGAATCTTTTTTTATTAATTGTCCATACCCTACATGAACCCCTTTATGTTTAATAAAAATACATCCTTCTGGAATATAATAATTTTGATATTTTTCATATATAATATCCTCTTTATTTATAGACTGTCTATTAGCTGAATCAAAAACTTTATTCTGAATTAAACACCTATATTTTTCATCTTTTCCTTCTTTAAATGTTGCAAAAGAAATATTTTCATCATTATTTTGTTCTTCATAGGAACTTATATCTCTTTTCATTTCAATAATAGCTCTTTCTACACTAAATCCTAGTTCAATCAATAAAGTTGTATTCAAGTTATTATTTTCACTAATTATAATTGAATTACAACTATTGAAAAACTTAAAAACTTCTTTATAATACTCAAAAGTACTATATTCAGGAATAAACTTTATACAGTGTATTTTATATACTTGATATTGAAGTTTACTATACCATAAAAACCCTATATATTTTTGTTGAGATTTTATATACTTGATATTTTTTCCCAAAAGAAGTTTTTTAAATATATTCTTATTTGTACATATGTCTATGAGTTCTTCTTTATACTCATTAGTAATATCAAACTCATTTATAAAATTAAAATTTGAATTATTTAATGTTTCTAATCTATACATAAATCCATCTACCTCATACTTTTGAATCTATATATATATTATAATCCAAATTTAAATAATATAACCATTTTTAGTATATTTATTTTTATTTAAAATAGAAGATACACCAGTATAGTGTATCTTCTAAAAATTTTTATGCTTCTAAATCTTTAATGCTAAGTCCAATTTTCTTTCCTTCAGCATCTACTTGAGTTATAACAGCTTTTACGATCTCTCCAATTTTTAAAACATCTTCAATTTTTTCAACTCTCTCACTAGAAATTTGAGATATGTGGACTAACCCATCTATCCCTTCTTCTAATTCAACAAATGCTCCAAATGGTGCAAATCTTACTACTTTTCCAGCAACAACATTTCCTGTTGGATATTTTTCATTAATATTATTCCATGGATTTTCGCTTAACATTTTAACACTTAGAGCTAATTTGTTATTTTCTCTATCAACTTCTAAAACACCAACTTTAATAATCTGACCAACTTTAAATAATTTTGATGGGTTATTAACTTTATTCCAAGACATTTCTGAACTGTGTAATAAACCATCTATACCATTAATTTCTACAAAAGCTCCAAAAGCAGTTAATCA
>NZ_DHYX01000077.1:10082-31056 GCF_002414285.1 Clostridium sp. UBA5119
ACCATACCCTTTTCTAAAGAAGACCATGTAGTAGCTTTTTTAACTTCATTCTCCTTCTCTAAAAGTTCTCTTCTTGAACCAACTATTTTAACTCTATTTCTTTCTCTAGAATATTCTATAAGTTTTATATCAAAATTTTGTCCTATATACTTAGACAAATCACTAACTCTACTTAATTCTATATGAGATGCTGGTATAAATACTCTTTCTCCTTCAAATAAAGCTACAAGTCCACCTTTTACTTCTTGTTTAACTTGAACATTTATTATCTCTCCATTATCAAAAGCAGCCTTTAACACTTGTTGTTGTTCAGCTCTTAAAACCTCAGTTCTTGATAATACAACTAATCCATCAGAATTTTTTCTATTTATTACTTTTGCTTTAACAACATCTCCAACTTTAATTTGTTGATTTAAAGGAGTGCCATTTTCTCTAGAGTATTCCTCTGCTGTTACTATAGCCTCAGTTTTTGTACCTATAGTTAAATATGCTTCTTTTTCATTTACTTTAAATACTTCACCTTCTAGAATACTTCCTACAGATATGTTGCTAGTATCCTTAAAATATTTATCATAAAGGTCCATATCCTCTTGACTTATATCGTTTTGTTTTTTCATTTTACTAATAGCCTCCTCAATTACGTACTCTGGAGTTGACGCCCCAGCAGTAATTCCAATTTTATTTATATTTTCATTCCCTATCATATTTAAAAGTGAAGAATCTACTTTTTCTACATGATAAGTATTTTCACAATTTTTTTTGCAAATTTCATAAAGCTTTGTAGTATTTGAACTATTATACCCACCTAAAACTATCATTAAATCAACCTTTTTAGAAAGTTTATTCGCTGATTCTTGTCTTTCTTCTGTGGCATTACAGATAGTGTTAAAAGCTACTATTTCTTTAGCTAATGATATTACCCTGTTCAAAACCTTTTCCCAATTACCTTGCTTTTCTGTAGTTTGAGAAACTACACATACCTTACCCCTAATTGCATCTATGTTTTCTCCATCCTTAGATATAATAGCTGTATCATTGCACCACCCATTAATTCCTATGACCTCTGGATGCTTATCATCTCCAACAATAATTATATTATATCCTTTGCTATAATACTCCTCAACTTTTTGTTGTATATTTCTCACATATGGACAAGTCCCATTTTCTATTATAACATTATTCCTTCTTAAATGGTCAAATACATTTTTACCAACACCATGAGATCTTATTACTACAACATCATTTTTTTTAAGATTATATGCTTCTTCAAGAGTTATAGAATGAATACCTTTTTCCTGTAAGCTTTTCACAACATCATTATTATGGATTAATGGTCCTAGTGTGTATATATCCTTATCATATTTTTCTCTCAATCTTATAGTCTCTTCAACTGCTCTCTTTACTCCAAAACAAAAACCTGCTTTATTTGCAAGAGTTACTTCAGCCATATTATCCTCACCTCTAATACCATTTACTATAAAATAAATTAATTTAAATTATACATGACTATTTATCTACATTTATATATGATATGTACTTAGATATGGCATCTACTACTTCACTTATACCCATCGTAGAAGTATCAATTTCTATAGCATCTTCAGCTTTTCTTAAAGGATCTACTTCTCTATTTGAATCAATGTAATCTCTTTTTTTTATATCCTCTAATATATTATTATAATCTACTTTTACATTCTTGGCTATAAGCTCATCATACCTACGTTTAGCTCTTTCTTCTGCCCTAGCTGTCAAGAATATTTTTAAGGTTGCATTTTTAAGTACTACTGTACCTATATCCCTACCATCCATTATTACATTGTAATTTTTAGCTATTTCTTGCTGCATTTCAACTAGCTTTTGTCTAACTTCTAGTATAGATGCATATCTCGACACATTATTAGTAACTTCAATACTCCTTAACTCATCAGTCACATCTATATCATTAACAAATAAGTTATCATTATTAAAATACATCTTCAAAGTATCTATAAGTTTACATAAATCACCTACTTGATTAGGTTCAATACCCTTTCTCATTGCAAATAAAGTAACTGCTCTGTACATAGACCCAGTATTTATGTACATTAAATTATATTTTTCTCCTATTAATTTAGCTATAGTACTTTTTCCTGCTCCAGCAGGACCATCAATAGCTATTGATATTTTCATAGTATCACTCCTCAGTTATATAGTTACTATCAATCTATAATTTAAATACATATTTTAAAACTATAAATTTCTCAATAATAACTTTACTTGTATATTTATATCTTACTTCCTGCTATAAAACCTGTAGAAATAGCAATCTGTACATTATAACCTCCAGTATAGGCATCTACATCTATTACTTCTCCAGCAAAACTCAGGTTAGAAACCACCTTAGATTTCATTGTAGACGGATCAATTTCTTTTGTATCAATACCTCCAGATGTAACTATTGCTTCATCTATAGACCTTAATCCTCTTACATCCATCGTAAGATTTGAAATAAGATTTAGAAAAAACCTACGTTGTTCTTTTGTAATACTATTTACCTTTTGATTTTCTGGTATTTTACTTAAATTAATAATAATGGGAATTAATTTTTGTGGAAATAAATCATTTAATGCATTCTTAAAGTCCTTATTATTATACTTTAAAAAATCCTTTTGTATTCTTAAATCTAACTCTTTTTCGCTAAGTGCAGGCTTAAGATTTAATACAATCTTATACTTTTTGCTTGGTTTTATTAAACTACTTGCACTAAGACATAATGGACCAGAAATTCCAAAGTGAGTAAATAACATTTCACCTTGATCTTTAAAAATAATTTTATTGTTCTTATCTAATAATGTAAGTTGTACATTTCTTAGTGATAAACCTTGAAGGTCTTTTACCCAAGCTTCACTAATTTCAATTGGTACTAAGGACGGTTTTATAGACACTACATTATGACCCAAATTTTTGCAAAATCTAAACCCATCACCATTAGATCCAGTTTGAGGATATGAAGCCCCGCCAGTAGCTAAGATTATATTATCACATTCTATATAATCATCATTATCAAGGATTACTGAAGTAATCTTATTATTTTCAACTTTTAATTCTTTTACAGCAATTCCAAGTTTAATTTCAATATTTTTCTCCATTAAAGTTTTTTCAAAGGCTTTTATAATATCTGAAGATTTATCTGAATTAGGAAAAACTCTATCCCCTCTCTCTACTTTAAGTTCAACTCCTCTTTCATTAAAAAACTTAATAGTATCCTCATTGGTAAATGTATAAAGAGCACTATATAGAAAATGAGGATTAGTTGGAATATAATCAAAAAACTCACTAATATCCTTATTATTAGTTACATTACATCTACCTTTCCCAGTAATAAACAGTTTTTTGCCAAGTTTATTATTCTTTTCTATTAATATAACCTTATTGTTTTTACTTGCTGCTATTGCAGCCATCATTCCAGCTGGACCTCCACCTACAACTACTACTTGTGCCAAAAAATCACCATCTCTTCTGTTTTATTTTAAATATATTCCTATATTATAATTTAATATAAAATTCCTAATTATTCAATGAATTTATTTTGTTAACTAAAATTTTATTCTACGTTTATTAGTGGAGTTTAATTATAATAAATTACATTTAAAACTAAAATCTTTGTCATATCACATGAAAAAGGAGAGAATTTAAAAATTCCCTCCTTTAATATTAAAACTATTTTAATTTAATATTAAATATCTCCTTGAGCATGCATTGCTTCAGCAACTTTCATAAATCCAGCAATATTAGCACCAGCAACTAAGTTGTATCCAAATCCACATTGTTCAGCTGCATCCATAGCATTTTTATGGATTGTTACCATTATTTGATGAAGTTTTTGGTCCACCTCTTCAGCTGTCCAAGATATTCTCATACTGTTTTGTGCCATTTCTAATGCAGAAGTAGCAACTCCACCAGCATTAGCAGCTTTAGCAGGTCCAACTATTAATCCATTAGCTAAGAAGTATTCAACCGCTTCGTTTGTACATGGCATATTTGCAGCTTCACATACAAATTTAATTCCATTAGCAACGATTTGTTTTGCATGTTCTATATGAATATCATTTTGAGTTGCGCAAGGCATTATGATGTCAACTTTAACACCCCATGGTTTTTGTCCTGGGAAGAATTCGCATCCAAATTTATCAGCATAATCTTGAACTTTATCTCTACCTGAATTTCTCATTTCAACTAAGTAGTTAATTTTCTCTGGCGTAGTTATTCCATCTTTATCATAGATGTAACCATCTGGTCCAGATAAAGTAACAACTTTACCACCTAAATCAGCAACCTTTCGGCATGCTCCCCAAGCAACGTTACCGAATCCTGAAACTGCAACTGTTTTTCCTTTGAAATCAGTTCCCTCATGTTTAAGCATTTCTTCGCAGAAGTAAGTAACTCCAAATCCTGTTGCTTCTGGTCTTACTAAACTTCCACCATAAGTTAACCCTTTTCCAGTTAAAACTCCATTTTCGAAAGCTCCTCTAATTCTTCTATATTGACCATATAAGTATCCGATTTCTCTTCCACCTACACCGATATCTCCAGCTGGAACGTCCACATCTGGTCCGATGTGTCTTTGCAATTCAGTCATAAACGCTTGACAGAATCTCATGATTTCAGCATCAGACTTACCTCTTGGATCAAAGTCTGAACCACCTTTACCTCCACCTATTGGAAGTCCAGTTAATGCATTTTTAAGAATTTGTTCAAATCCTAGGAATTTGATAATTCCTAAGTAAACAGATGGATGGAATCTTAATCCACCTTTGTAAGGTCCTATAGCTCCATTAAATTGCACTCTAAATCCTCTATTTACTTGAGTTTTACCATTGTCATCTTTCCAAGATACTTTAAACATTATTTGTCTTTCAGGCTCACAGAATCTTTCTAATAGGTTAGACTCTACATATTCTGGGTGCTTGTCAAGTACAGGCCCTATAGAGTTTAAAACCTCTTCAACAGCTTGTATAAATTCTGGTTCAGCGCTGTTTCTTTTTTTCACGTTTTCTAATACTTGCTCAATATAAGCTTTAGTATCCATAGTATCAATACCTCCTAAAATTTAAACAAAATTATTTATATAATTTACTTTTTGTATGATAACACACTGAAGTAAATCTTTACATGTAATATATATTCTATGTATTCGCTTTTTTTCCTTCTTTTTTAAAAACATTTTAACAGATTTATTGCAAATATTAAAAACGATTACATGTCTTTATCTACATAATAGAATACTTTTATCTATAAATCAACATAATTTTATAAAAATTTAGACATAAAAATTAGAACTTGTTAATATCCTTATTTGTTTTGTAAGAATAAATTTGATATTCTTGCCATACTTGCTCAAGTTCCGTAAATGTTTTAGATATTTTATCCTTTTCCTTCAATCCTACAGCTATAATAAGGGCGTTAATAACACTTAATGGTGCCACTAAAGAATCAACAAAGGAGGCCATATTACTTTCAGCTATTAGTACATAATCAGCTTTAGTTGCTAATGGAGATAAAACGCTATCTGTAATTGCAACAACATCAGCTCCCCTTGACTTTGCATAATTAAGGGTTTCAACAGTTCTCATAGCATAACGTGGGAAACCTATACCAATGACACAATCTCCTTCACCTAATGTTAGCATCTGTTCAAAAATATCACTCATTCCGTAAGATACGATTTTTACATTGTCTAATATTAAATTTAAATAAAATCCTAAAAAGTCTGCCAATGCAGCGGAACTTCTTAATCCTACAATATAAATTTTCTTAGAGTTTAAAATACTATTAACTGTACTTTCAAAAGCCTCATAATTTATTTTTTCCATTGTTGCTCTAATATTTTCTATATCTGATTTTAATACTCCTTTTAAAGCGTTATTAGGAATAATAAAATCGTTAGACAATTCTATTCTTTGAGCTGTGGTAAGTTTGTTTTTTATAAGTTCTTGCAACGCCTTCTGGAGTTCAGGATATCCTTCATAACCTAATTGATTAGCAAATCTAACTACCGTTGATTCACCCACACCAACGCTTGCTCCAAGCTTCGCTGCAGTCATAAATGCTGCTTTATCATAATGCTTTAAAATATATTCAGCTATTAACTTCTGCCCTTTACTTAACCTTGAAAATTTAGTTTGTATCATTCTCATTAAATCAGTATTATTATTTTCCATCACTTAACTCCTTTTAAAAGATTATAAAGTATATAATTCATTTTACTGAAAAATGAATTATATACTTCATATTAACACAGTATGGATTATCCTTCAACATAAAACTTCTATGATTATTAATTTTATGAAAATTTTCCTATATAAGAGATAATCATAAACTTATAACATGGTTTAAAATTCCGCATTAAGTATTGTAAAATCACTACTTTAGAGGAATCACTTCTTTTCAATGACTAATAAATACGGAGCCCTTTCACTCCTGTTTATAACTTTATGAATCATTACTCCATACTTATCTTTCGGTAGAGAACTTGCATATTTTAGTATCTGTTCACTTTCACGAAGACCTTCATTATGACCAATATATACTGATATAATGGCAAAACCTCCATTTTTTAATATTTTTAAAGTTCTTTTAATACTTTTTAGTGTAGATTCAGCCTCCGTAGTTATTGATTTGTCGCCACCGGGTAGAAAACCTAAATTATATATGGCTACATCTACTTCTTCAGTTATATGTTTTTCTATATTTTCATGAGAATCACAAATGAGTTTTACATTATTTTTGTTCTTTTTCTTATATTCTTCTATTGCTACTGATTGAATATCAAATGCATAAACTTTTTTAAAGCTCTCACTTAGAAAATCACAATCTCCACCATTCCCAAGAGTCTCATCTATCGCTATATTTTTATCCACCACAAAATTTTCAATTATATAGTGAGATAAATCTGTTATATTTCCCAAGTATTTAAACATTTTTATCTCCTCCATTCTTTAGGTATTGTATTTCTATTTCACTTAGGTATCTCCATTGACCTTCTTTTAATCCGATATCTAATTTTATTTCACCAATTGAAACTCTCTTTAAACTTACAACTGGATGTCCAATTGCTTCACACATTCTTCTCACTTGTCTATTTTTCCCCTCATGGATAGTTATAGCAACTTCACAACTATTTTTATATTTTTCTACCACTTCACATCTTCCCGGTGCAGTAATATAATCCCCAATATTAATTCCTTTTTCAAATTTATGTATTTCATCATTATTGATTATTCCTCTTACTATAGCTATATAAGTTTTATTAATAGAAACTCTCGGGTGCATTACATTGTTATAAACTTCACCATCATTAGTTAAAAGAATTAATCCAGAAGTGTCATAATCCAACCTTCCAATAGGATATATTCTTTCATCTACCTTTACAATATCCAATAAAGTTTTTCTACCTCTATCATCCTTTACAGATGATATATATCCTGTAGGCTTATTCAGCGCTACATATATCTTTTTTTCTTCTGGTTTTATTACTTTATCATCTAATCTAACTTCACTAACTCTAGAGTCAATTTTTGTTCCTAATTCCCTTACTATATTCCCATCAACTTTAACTCTATTAGATAATATTATTTCTTCACATTTTCTTCTAGAAGCAACACCACATCTAGCCATATATTTTTGTAATCTCTCTTCCATTTTAAACTTCCCTTCATAACTCTAATAAAAAGAATTATAATTTTTATTAATAAAAAAATCAATCTAATTAAACAATAAACCGATAACTCTACATATTAATATTTTGTAGTGTTATCGGTTTAAGTATAACCTAGACTTATTTAAATTGATTTAAGTGAGAATTAGGTTGCTGTTCCATATATCCTGTTTTAGAATTTCTACTGTCATTTGATTTGTCATTCATAGAAGTTAATTCACCATTCATCTTATTGGAAGATTTCTTAGGTTTATTCTGCTTATTCTTAGCCATAAAGCTCACCTCCCTATTAACTATTATTTTCAAAATTAATTTTAATATTCAATAATAATAGATCTTACAAATAAAAACTTATAATAAAGTCATATTTTCTAATGAATTGAGAAAATTTGTAATAGATGCTATATTAAAATATGAGATAAAATTTTAATATTATAATTAACTTTAAGGAGGAATACAATTTTGAGTAATCCAATATTTTTTATGCCAACAAAGATCATATGTGAAAAAAATGCAATATCAAATTACGGTAGTATAATGAATTCTTTAGGAAGTACTGCTTTAATAGTGACTGGTAAACATTCTTCTAAAACTAATGGTTCTTTAAATCATGTGGTAAATTCTTTAAAAGAAAACAATATAGATTATCATATCTTTGATGATGTAGAAGAAAATCCATCTACAGAAACAATTAATAAAATAAAATTTTTTGGTGAAGATAAATGTATCGATTTTATTATTGGAATAGGTGGAGGTTCACCTATCGATGCATCTAAAGCTGCAGGAGTACTTCTTTTTAATTCACAAGCCACTACTGAAGATTTATTTACAAATTCCGCTCTTAATTCTCTTCCAATCGTTGCAGTTCCTACCACTGCTGGGACTGGCACAGAAACTACCCCATACTCTATATTAACAGATCATAATATTAAAAATAAAAGAGGTATTTGCCCTAAAATTTTTCCTGTAGTATCATTTTTAGATGCTACTTACTTGATGGATACACCTAAAAATGTGACAATAAATACTTCCATAGATGCCCTTTCACATTTAATAGAAGGATATTTATCTACTAATGCTAACTACTTTAGCAACGCTCTTGCAGAAAGTGGTTTAAAGATATTTAGTGAGTGTATTTCATATATATCTTCAGAAAGCATTTCCTTTGAAATACGTGAAAATTTGTTAATAGCATCTTCCATTGCTGGTATGGTAATTTCACAAAGCGGTACATCTATTCCTCATGGAATGGGATATCCATTAACTTATTATCATAATGTACCTCATGGTAATGCTAATGGTATTCTTTTAAAAGAATACCTTAAAATATACTCAAACAATGCTAAGGATAAAGTAGATAAAATCATATCTTTATTGAACTTCTCAAGTGTAGATGAGTTTGGAAACTTTATATATGATATATTTTCAAAGGATTTGAAAATAACCCTTGATGAATTAAAAAGTTATGCTTCTTATATGAATTCTAATAAAGCAAAACTTAAAAATCATCCCTATCCATTAACCTATGAGGATATACTTAGTATTTATATAAAAAGTATAAAATAATATTAGACCCATTAGAATTAATATACTAATGGGTCTAATATTTTCTTCATTTATAAGTATTCGCTTAATATTTATTTTTTTAAATTACATAAATTAACATTATCAACTTAATCCATGTCATTACAATCAATATCTAGTTGAGAAAGAATACCTTTCGCTATAGCTTTTCCAAATCTCTTTTGATTTTCAATAGTACTAATTACCTTATTATCTTCTTCATTATCTATAAAAGCACATTTGATAATAATTGCATCCATAACAGTGTCTCTTATCAAAGGAAAATAATCTCTTCCACTTTTATTCATTCTATTATAAGTTTTAATTTGTACCTGACCAATATTCATAATTTCATCGCTAATTTTGTTTGTAAGTTCTAAACCTTTACCATTATATATAGAATAAATTATTTCACCTCTATCTCCTCCACCTACATTACAATGGATAGAAATAAAATAATCTGACATATTATTATTTGCCATGGTAGTTCTTTGAGAAAGTCCTAGATATTTATCAGTATATCTTGTCATTTGAACTTTTATTCCATGTCTAAGTAGCTCTTTCTCACATTCTACAGCTATAGTTAGTGTAATATCTTTTTCTATTAGATCACCATAAACGCCTCCTGGATCACTTCCACCATGCCCAGGGTCTAAGGTTATCTTATACATAATTTAAAGCCTCCCATTAATTAATCTCTTAATATATAATATTCTTTAATATTACATATGTGATTAATAATAGGAATAAGCCATCTTTGAATAATACTATAACACTTATCCTATTGTTTCATATAAATTTGACTTAAAACATTATTATAAATAGAAATATTGTATTCTATGGCATGAAAATAATCTACCTTTATTTTTTTATAGTGTTCTATACCTTCATCAGTAATTTTATATAAACGTTTATTTTTTCTATCAAAATCTTCCCATTTAGCTGTAAGATATAAATTTTCCTCCAAATCTCTAAGAAGTGGATACACCAAA
Organism: Clostridium sp. UBA5119; assembly: GCF_002414285.1. Classification (NCBI taxonomy): domain Bacteria; kingdom Bacillati; phylum Bacillota; class Clostridia; order Eubacteriales; family Clostridiaceae; genus Clostridium; species Clostridium sp. UBA5119. Next base: position 20,334 of record NZ_DHYX01000077.1, read on the forward strand.
CCATTAGAAACCTTAGTAAAGTTTTTATTTATATAATTTACTATTTCCAATCCATATTCCTCACTATTTTCATATATTAAATAATGTAGTATATATAATTTTACAAGCTTTGTAGTATTTATTCTATTATCTAATGTTGCAATTCTTTTTCTCGTTTCACCTTTCATTTTTATCTCCTTTAAATTTATTAAATATTTTTCATTGTGATTTTATTATATAGCTTCATTTCAATTATGACAATTATTTTTATGATATAATAATTTATTTGTAGTAATATCTTTAAAATTTTCTTTCAACTTATAGAATCGACTTATATAGTATAAATAATACTACACTTAAGATATAATAAATCTATATTATTATATCTATTTACTATACAAAGGAAGGAGATATTTATGAATATTATAGCAGAGTTTCACTGTCATACAACTGCATCAGATGGGAGGTTCTCCCCTTCTCAAGTAGTGGAAATTGCTAAAAATAAAAATGTTGAACTTTTATCTATAACAGATCACGATACCACTGAAGGTATTAATGAAGCTTTAAATAAAGCTAATGAAATTTCTCTTAATTTTATTCCTGGAATTGAGTTAAGTTGTAATCACAATGGAGAAAGCATACATATTTTGGGATATTTTAGGGGGAATGATTTTAAAGATGAATCCTTAATAAAATTTCTTAATAATTTAAAGAAAAACAGGGAAACTAGAGCTTCATCTATAGTTAAAAATTTAGATAAATACTTTAATATTAAAATAAATGTAGATGATGTTTTAAAAATTAGTAATGGTGTTATAGCTAGACCTCATATAGCACAAGCCATAGTAAATGCTGGATATCCCTTTGATTTCCACCATATATTCGAAAAATTTATAGGAGATGATAGCCCTGCCTATATTCCTAATAAACACATATCCATACCAGAAGGAATTGGACTTCTAAAAAAATATAATTGCATAGTAATTTTAGCACATCCTAAACTTATAAAAAAAACACCTATTAAAAATATATTAAATTATGATTTTCATGGTATTGAAGCACTATATTATCAAAACTTTAAAAGAGAAACCGATGAATTTATATCCTTAGCTAAATCAAGGGATATGATAATAACTTGTGGTTCTGATTTTCATGGAATTTCTAAAGATGATACTAAACACGGTAACATCGGAGATATGTTTCTTAGTGAGGAAGATTTTAAGAAGTTTATGATTATGTATAAAAATTAGAATAATTAGGTATACTAAAGTAAAATTATTTTCGGAGGAGATAAAATGGTTTTACTTCAATGTTCAGTTCATAACTGTGTACATAATAATTCCAACTACTGTAATTTAAATCAAATAACCATTGGGGGTTCCAATACCTATCAACCTGATGGTACAAATTGTGAAAACTTTATAAAAAAATCAAGTGCATTAACAAATTCTATAAGTATAAATACTCCTTATTCTAATGTAAATTGCAGGGCTGAACAATGTATTTATAATAAAAAACTTAAATNNCACTGCAAACTCTATTGATATTTCTGGTTATACCTCATCTACTAATGAAGAGACCTTATGTGCCAACTTTCAATATAATCCTAACTAAATATTTTCCTTTAAATAAGTGTAAGTAGTAATAAATTAAGTATAATTATTACTTACACTTATTATTTTTATGCAACTAATTCATTAATAATTATTAATTTCTATAGCTAAAAAATAAATTAGTATATATCTTTTCATTTGGCTCTCTTATGTATGTTTAATTTAAACTTAATATTTTATAATCAAAAGCTATCATACAAATTGCCATATCTTTTTACATTTTATTGAAAAAATATAATATTTTTTTAAGTTTAAATATAATATTTATGTATAATTATGTTGCATTATGGGGAAAGCTTATGTATAATTATACATAAATTCATTAAGGAAAGGATGTATATAAATGGACAGCAAAAATAATAAAGTGTCTACTTCAGCAAATAATAAAAATTATTCATATATATTAGCTGTAATTAAATTTCTTATATTATCTTCTTTAGGTATCTTCTTATTTATGATTCCAATTACTAAAGGAGAAGAAGTAGTTATACCTGTTGCAACTTTATCAACCTATGTTCAAGAAGCTCTTGGCCAATCACTTCCATACATAATAACAACCATAATAGTTGTAACTGCATTTTTTACAATAGTAACTAAAGTATTTAAGCCTAAATTTATTATTAAAAATAATTTTTTAAATTCTCTTTTTAATGTAAATAATATTTGGTTTATTATCAGAGTTTTAGGTGGAATATTCATAATATGTACAATCTTTAAAATAGGGCCTAAAGTAATTTGGTCAGAAAATACAGGAGGAATGATCTTATCCGATTTACTCCCTATACTCTTTTCAGTATTTTTATTTGCCGGATTATTTCTACCTCTTCTTCTTAATTTCGGACTTTTAGAATTTGTAGGCTCTCTCCTAGTAAAGATAATGAGACCAATTTTTAATCTACCTGGTTCTGCTGCAATAGATTGTATTGCATCTTGGCTTGGAGATGGTACTATTGGTGTTCTTTTAACAAGCAAACAATATGTTGATGGGTATTATACTGAAAGAGAGGCCTGTGTAATTGGTACAACCTTTTCTTTAGTGTCAATAACTTTTAGCTTGGTTGTAATTGATACTGTTGGTCTTAGTCATATGTTTTTACCCTTCTATCTATCAGTTACCTTCGCTGGTTTAGTGGCTGCTATATTAGTGCCTAAAATACCTCCACTATCTAGAAAAAAAGATATATACTATAATAATGCAAATAATTCTATGGAAAACCTTCTTCCTGAAGGTTATACACCTTTTAAATTTGGGTTAGAGAAAGCACTAGATAAAGCCAAATCTTCATCCTTAAAAAAAGATGTATTTGCTAAAGGAACATTAAATGTTATAGATATGTGGTTTGGTGTAATTCCTGTAGTTATGGCTGTAGGAACTATAGCACTAATGATAGCAGAATATACACCATTATTTCAAATTCTTGGTTTACCCTTTATACCAATTTTAAAACTTCTACAAATTCCTGAAGCTACAGCAGCTTCTAGCACATTAGTAGCTGGATTCGCAGACATGCTATTACCATCTATAATGTCAGGTGGAATTCAAAGTGATATGACAAGATTTATTATAGCTGCAACTTCTATAACCCAGCTTATAAGNNAAATACCTGTTAATATAAAAGAATTATTCATAATATTTATAGAAAGAACTTTAATAACTCTTCCTATAATTTCAATTATTGCTCACTTCATATTCTAAAATAATTTCTAATATCTAGTTATATTTATTTTAAAGAAAAGCAGATCATATTTTATTAATTCAATATGGTCTGTTTTCTTTAATTTTTAATATTAGCCTATTCAATAGTAATGGTAATTATCTTTTAAAATTATAATAATTTATGTATAATGTAATTTATAAGTAAAATAAAAAGCATTAATTTTTTTTAAAATAATATATACTCTATTATAATTGGGGAATCTTAAAGGAGGCATGACAATGTGGATTAATAATTTAATCAGTATAAAAAAAGTAAATATAGAAAATATATCTACTCTTATAATCTATCCTAAAAATTTTACTGAAAAACTTCCTGTAATATTCTTTTATCATGGATGGAGCTCTAATAAAGATGTTCATAAAAACCTAGGGAGTTTCTTAGCTTGCAATGGATATATGGTAGTTATACCTGATTCAATAAATCATGGTGATCGTGGAACCATAGATTATTGGCAAGGTGAAAGTGGATTAACTAAGTTTTGGCCAACGGTGTTATCATCTGTAAAAGAATTCAGTTTTATTCTTGATTATATTAAATCTAACTACAATATAGATGAACACAGAATTGGAGTTTCTGGTCATTCCATGGGAGGAATGATTACTTCTGGTATCATTGCTCATAATAAATGCATTAAGGCTGGAGTAATTATGAATAGCTCTGGTGCTTGGGTTGAAGCAACTTTAGAAATAATTGGGGATCAGTATAAAGATAATAAGGATTATATAGATAAAAGCTTAAATGAACTATCTTCCTATAGCCCTATAAATAATATTAATAATTTTAATAATACTCCTCTTCTTTTACTTCACGGGGATAAGGATGCTTTAGTGCCAATTAAAAGTGAGATTGCTTTCTTTAATGCAATAAAACATCACTATCAAAATAAAGATTTAGTAGATATGAAAACCTACGACAGACTAAACCATTATATAACAGAGGCTATAGTTTCTGAAGCTCTTCAATGGTTTGATACTTATTTGTAAGTAAAAATGAGTGGAATTGTCCACTCATTTTTATTATTCTATATACTTAACTATATTTATACCATTTATTTTCATCTTGTATAAACTTATTAAATTCATCAAATCTCCATTATGTATTCCTAAATCATAAGTTTNNTTCATTGAAGTAGGTTATTAAGGATATAGCTAAGGTTTCTACACATATATCTGTACAAACACCTGTAACTATAAAGTTATTAATGCTAGAATTTTCTTTAAGCCATTGTTGAAATTCTTTAGTATGAAATCCATTAGTACTATTCTTCTTTATAATTTTATTATTCTTTGTATAAACCTTTAGTTCTTCTATTAACTCTGATTCTACTGTATTAGCTATACAGTGAGGTGGATATGCATTAAACTCACTAGAGTATTCTTCATGAAAATCTATAAAGAATATTTTTTTATAACCTGTAGTTTTATCATTTAGCTTCACTAAAGGGCTTATTATATTCTTCACCCTAGAAGACGCCAAAGGTCCTACATCATAAAAACCCCTAACCATATCAACTACTATTATTGCTGTATTTTCCTCTTTCAAATCCTTTAAATTAATAGATTCTAAATCTATTAATGCTTTTTCCATCTCCTTTAATATCTCATACACTTAATTCACTTCCTATAAGCTTTAAATTTAAATTTTATGGACATTAAGTTACACTATTTTTTACCTTTTACCTTCATAATAGTTTTAGTTACCTTGTATCCAATTCCAATAGCAGCAATAACTACACCAGCAACTAATGCTGAAGATAATTTTTCATTATGTTTTTCTAATTGTTCTAATTCAAGATTTTTAAATTTATTTTTTATGTCTATATGTTTTAAAGTCATAGATATCACCCTTTCTATATTATCTTATATTGGATTATACCACTTTCTTCATATAAATTGTTTAAACTTTTACTGAATAATAAACTAAAACTTTACAATTACCTTAATATGAGGTTTTTTATCCTTTATTAAATTAACACTCTGTACTATAATTACTAATATACGTTATTATAATGGAGGATTTATTATGTTTAAAACAATTATTTGGTTTGGTCATTTTGCCATTAGTCTTTTGACCAAAATTGGACCAATGTATAAAGTTAATTATTTAGAGAAACAAAGAAAAACTGAAGAAATGGAAGCTTATATACATAAAGTAACATCAAAGTGGGCTATGTCGCAGCTTAAATATAGCGGAGCAACAGTATCTGTTTATGGTGAAGATAATATTCCATCTAATATTCCTGTAGTGTTTATTAGTAATCATCAAGGAAATTTTGATATTCCACTATTAATGAGTTATATTAATAAACCAAAAGGTTTTATTGCTAAAGTTGAAACTTTAAAAATACCTATAGTTAGAACCTGGATGCAATATATTCACTGTGTATTTATGGATAGAAGTAATCTTAGAAAATCTGCTGCTGCTATAATTGAAGGGGTAAAAATAATTAAAGCTGGTCATTCACTAGTTATATTCCCAGAAGGTACTAGAAGTAAGGGTGGTCCTCTAGGTGAATTTAAAGCTGGTAGCTTTAAACTGGCAACTAAATCTAATGCACCTATTGTACCTATAACTATAAATGGTTCTTATAAACTTATGGAAGCTAATAACAATAGAATTAAGGCTGCTAATGTAGATTTATTTATTCATCCTCCTATTGAAACTAAAAATTTATCTAAAGAAGAACAAGAAAAACTTCCTACTGTGGTTAAAGAAATAATAGCTAGTAAACTTTATAATTAGTTTAACATTTTTAATTATTTCAAAATCATCTATTTAATTTTAAAATAATCATTTGATAATATTGAAATATTAACCTTATTACAGTATTATCAAATAGTATGTAAGTTTGCATAGGAGGAAATAATAAATGAAATATGTTACTTTAGGAGTTTGCTCAAAAGAAATTAACTTTGACGTAGTTGAAAATAAAATAAAAAATGTAAGCTTTATAGGAGGTTGTGACGGTAATCTATTAGGTATTTCTAGTTTAATAGAAGGCATGGATATCAATGAAGTTATATCAAGACTAAAAGGAATCCAGTGCGGTTCAAAATATACCTCCTGTCCAGATCAATTAGCAAGAGCTTTAGAAATCTATAAAACTAAAAATTAAAATGAAGCTATCNNGATAGCTTCATTTTAATTTTTTTCTAATACCAAATCTCCCATTACAATACCTACCACTTGTCCACTATTATTCTTTATAGGTACTGAAAGAGCTATACAATATCCATCAGTATCAGAAGATATGTATGGCTCTGACTTATATACTAATCCTTTAATGGATTCTTTAAAGTATGGTCTATGAGAATAATTACAATATAACTCTTCCCTGTTTCCCTCAAGGGTTATCCCTTTAGTATCTCCATTTATATCCATAACTGATAGTAGATAAAAGAACGGATATTTTTTCACAAATTCTTTTAATGTTTTATTACACTTAGTTTCTTCTAAAGAAATTATTGCGCCTTCTTTTGCAACAATATTCAAAATATTTTTAGCATTATTTATATATTTTTCAGTATCTTCATCTAAAATATAATTTTGTGCAAAAGATGATATTATAAGCTTCATATCTTTATTCATATTTACAACTTCTTTAATATTATCAGAAACACGCTTTACTACCTTAAGTTGAGCCTTAGAACTTTCTGCTGTATTTTGTACATGAATGGTAGTTTTAGAAACAAAATTAGAAATACTATTTATAGATAGTTCTATATTCCTTAAATTTACATTTTGTTCCTCAATAGCTTTATTTATTTCTTGTATAGAGCTTAATGTATTCATACTTGAACTAGATATAGATTTAAAATTTTCACTATTTTTCTCAGCGTATGAAATAGATTCTTTTATAACTGATAAGTCTTCTTCCATTATAGATCCAAATTCATATATATCTTTTTGAACATTATCTGTTATCTTTTGAATTTCATCTGCTTGTACAGATGACATTTCTGCCAACTTTCTTATTTCCTCAGCCACTACAGAAAAACCTCTTCCAGCTTCTCCTGCTCTTGCAGCTTCTATGGATGCATTTAAAGATAATAAATTGGTAGTACCACTTATTTCTTTTACAGTATCAGATATATCTTGAATTTTTTGTGCACCAATTTCTAAGGCTTTTATCCTAAGAGAGAGTTCCTTTTCCAAACATAGTGATTTTTCCATCTTATTAATAAGTTTATCAAACTCACTCTTGCTTTCACTTACAGATTCCATCATTAACATAGCTGTTTTTTCTACGCTATGAGAATTTCTAACCATAGTTCCATGATTTAAAACAATACTTTCTATATCACTTCTAACAGATACAACTTTATCAACCTGATTATTCATATCATCCGATATGGTGGTAATAGATTCTACATTTTCAACCACATGTAACTCCATATTTTTCATATCTTTATTTAAGACATCACAGTTTACAAGTATTCTATCACTAATTTCTGTAGATTTTCCTATAAGCCTTCTAACCTTTATCATAAAGTCATTGGAATAAACAATTAGTTCTTTTATTATTTTAATTTTGTTTGCCTTTAGTTTCTTTGTTAAATCACCTTGAGCAATTTTCTCCATTTCATTAGTTAGCCTTCTTAATGAACTTCTAATTCTTATATTAAATATAGAAACTATGATTAAAGTCACAATAAGAATTCCTATTATACCCCAAAATATATCTTGTGTTTTCAAATTTTCACCCCCTCTATATGAAATTAAATCCATATAATATATAATTATACATTATTCTCAATACATTTCCTATAAAAATATTACTTATTAAGTAGAATAACTGAATTTTGGATACATCCAACAGTTTTTCCCAATAGTTTTCTAGGTAAAACTCTAGATATTCCTATAGCAATTTTATTTTTAATCCCAGGTATAATTATACTTTTTCCTTTTATAAATTCTTTATACCCTATTTCAGCTACTAATTTAGGCGACATTGCTCCTCTTAATTCTCTTTTGCCAGCTCTTTGATGAAAATCTGTTTTTGTAGTTCCTGGACAAAGTCCACTTACCTGAATATTATACTTTTTAAGTTCTATTGATAAAGCTTCCGTTAAAGATAGTACATAAGCTTTTGATGCATAATATACTGCAGTATACGGTCCTGGTTGATATGCACCAGTAGATGCCACATTTAGGATTTTTCCACCCCCATTTTTAATCATTTGATTAGAAATTAAATATGTAATCTCCGTTAAAGCAACCATATTAGTTTGTATTACTAAACCATGACTTTCCATATTAATTTCATGAAATAGACCACAATAACCTACACCAGCATTATTTATTAGTACATCTATACTTATATCTAAATTTATAATTTCATTAAAAATCTCATTTCCACTATGAGATTTAGATAAATCCTTCTCAATTATAATAACTTCTATTCCATAAATCTTTGATAGCTCCTCTTTAATCCTTCTTAAAACTTCAATTCTTCTAGCAACTAAAATTAAATTATAGCCATTTTGAGCAAAGATTTTACTAAGCTCATATCCAATTCCAGACGAAGCTCCAGTAATTAACGCTGTTTCTCTTTTAATTTTCATATATAATCCCTCCCTGAAAATTCAAACTATACTATCATAAAATAGTTAATATTTATTTTTTCATATATATAATGCAGATTTAAATTATTAATTCAAATTTTAATTCAATTAAATGAAAATTACTAGATATTTTATCTTTATATAGATATATTATAAATAATCTAAGCAATTTTAACCTAAACTATATAGTATAAAAGATTAAATATTACATTTGTAAAATAAATATGGAGGATATTTATGAAATTTAAAAACCTTTCCCTTGATTTTTTTCGTAGGGACGCAAGAGAAGTTGCCGAGGACCTCTTAGGTAAAATAATAGTAAGGAATTATATGGGATATAAGCTCACTGGTAGAATTGTAGAAACTGAGGCTTATGTGGGAAAATTTGATAAAGCTTCTCACGCCTATAACTATAAGAAAACCACTAGAACGGAACCTTTATTTAAAAGTGCTGGTATAGCCTACGTATATAAAATATATGGAATGTATAACTGCATGAATATAGTAACCGGTTATGAAGACGATCCTCAAGGAGTCTTAATTCGTGCCATTGAACCAATAGAAGGTATTGAAGTTATGAGTGAAAACAGATTTAATAAACCTTTTACTAAGCTTAAGCCCCGCGAAATATTAAATCTCACTTCTGGTCCTGGAAAACTATGTATAGCCCTTAATATAGACAAATCTTTAAATACCCATTCTATATTAAGTGAGGAATTATCCTTATATGCTGACGATTTTAAAGATTTCAAAATTGTATATTCTAAAAGGATTGGCATTGATTACGCTGAAGAGGCAAAAGATTTTCTTTGGAGGTACTATATTGAAGGTAATAAATATGTTTCAGTTATAGATAAAAAATCATCTCTATAAAATTACAGAGATGATTTTTTATCTATATTTCTAATTATAGTTTTAAAAATTTATTAAATCTATTTCTTACTGTTTCTTCTCCCATTATTTGCATAATAGTATAAAGGTCTGGTGTATTATTTCTATAAGTTAATGCTGTTCTTACACATCCAGCTACATCTGAAACCATACCTTTGTAATTTTCAGGGTTTTTCTTAAAGGCTTTTCTATCTGTAGCGTACCCTAATTCTACAGCTACTACTTTTAAATCTTCAAACCAAGTATCCTTATCAGTATTAAAATTATATGCCTTAGCATAAGCTTCTATTACCCTTTTAGCTTCTGCTAAATCAATATTCTTAGGAAATTCTATTTCTTCTGAAGTACTGTTGAATAATTCATCAAAGAAGAAAAATATTTTTTCCTTAACATCATTCCATTTAGCAAAATCCTTTCTAGGTTTTGGTCCTTCTTTATCAATATTAAATATTTCTTTACACATTAATTCATTGTTAGTTACTATGTCATACATTTCCTTATCATAATTCTTAGCCCAATTTATAAAGTAGTCATATACCACATCAGCCTTTAACTTGCAAATTACATTTTTACTTACGTCACTTAATTTTACAATATCAAATAAAGCACCACTTTTACTCATCTTATCTAGATATACTCTAAATTCATGATAATCAGATAATGGATTTTCTTCTCTCCACTGTTCAAAAGTAGAATTTATTATATTAAGTAAATATTCTATAACAGATATCACAGGATATCCTTCTTCATCATAATAACTTACTGCACTTTCAGGATCTTTTCTCTTAGATAGTTTTCTTTTAGAATCTCCATCTAACTTCATTATTGTAGGAGTATGTGCATATTCAGGTCTATCAAATCCAAGAACATCAAAAAGTTGAATATGAATTGGAAGAGATGATAACCATTCTTCGCCCCTAATTACAGTAGTAGTTCCCATGAGCGCATCATCAATAGC
>NZ_DHYX01000077.1:31074-43382 GCF_002414285.1 Clostridium sp. UBA5119
TCACCTTTAACTAGATCGTGAAACTCAACTCTGTTTTCTGGATTACCTGGGGATTTTAATCTTATAATATATTTTTCACCTTCACCTATTCTTTTTAAAGCTTCTTCTGGAGATAAATTTCTACAGATTGCATATTCTCCATAATATCCTGGAGTTAATTTTTCACTAATTTGTTTTTCTCTCAGTTGTTCTAGCTCCTCTGATGTACAAAAACATGGATAAGCAAGCCCCTTTTTAATTAAATCTCTAGCAAAAGTTTTATATATCTCTTCTCTTTCGCTTTGTCTATAAGGACCATACTCACCTTTAGATGTATTATGCCCTGTCATACCTTCTGTAAAATCTAACCCAAACTTATGCATGGTATTTATAGTATCTTCTATAGCACCAGCCACTTCTCTTTTTTGATCTGTATCTTCGATTCTTAAATAAAAAACTCCTTCACTTTGAGTAGATATTCTTTCATCTATTAATGCAGAAAATACTCCTCCTATATGTTGAAACCCTGTTGGACTTGGAGCATATCTAGTAACCTTTGCACCTTCTTTAAGGTTTCTCTTCGGATACTTTGAAATATAATACTCAGGCTCCTTATCAATGTTAGGGAAAATTGTATTTGCTAATATTTCATAATTCATTTTACTCACCTTACCTTATATATTTGTTAATTACCTCACACTTTGGCTTAATCCATATAATATAATACAACTTAATAATATAATTTAGCATTTTATATAATATGAGATATGTGGTAATCTTATTTAAAGTTTACCTTATATAAAACTCTATTAAATATTAATCCATTTTAAATATTACCATAAAATAAAGTATAATTGTACCCCTATATGTTTTAATATAAATTCCTTAGATTTTATATAAAAGATTCATCTTAGTTTCTTTCCCATTTGTTTTCATGATTTTGATACCTTGGAATTTATCATAATTTTCCTTAATTCCTTCATCTAAGTTAATGGATTTTTTTTCATTAGCAATATATGCAACTATTTCATCATATTCAATGAGTTCTTCTATCTTCCTTTTTAACTTTTCACTTTTTTTCCTAGCTATTGCTCTTTCCTTAGCACTATATTCCTGTGAGTCTTTTATTAGTTCCAATGTACTCAATTCACCTTCATATTTTCGTTGCATAGGATTAATATATTCTGTCCTCAATAAAGCTACAGTTAAGCTGTCATATCTATGAGCATATACCAATGCTTTAAATCCATCATTCTTACCTGAATCAAATAACCAATATATAGGTTTCTTTCCATAAGCTTTTATATGATCCTTATAAAATTCCTTAAAGAAGTATCTTCTAATGCTTTGCCTTGAAGTTTCGCTATCTTTTTTGCCTAAAATATTGGCTATAAAATTAAGATTCTCTTCCAATACTTCATTTCCATAAACTGCTTTTAAAAATTCAATGAACTTGGTCATTAAATCTTCTGAAAAATATTTTTCTTCTGTTATAGGCATTATATTATCAACCTTAGGCATAAAACTTGAATTAACCCATCTATTATCATTTACTTTTCCAGTGGAATCTATTTCTACTTTCTTAACTCTATGATTTTTAAAATCCCATTTATCTTGGAAGTTTCTACCTCCATACACTAACCCATCAACATCTATTGAATATCTACCCATAATACATCCCACTGCAAAAGATATTAAAGATTTCACTTCTCTTTCTACCTCAATTCTCCTTAATGTTATATCTTTATAGGGTACATCCGGGGATAATTCTTCATTTAAACCATAAACATCTATGAAAATTTTATTTAACTTCTCTTCATTATTTTTAAGTTTCTCAATAATTTTCATATTTTCTTTTTCCCAAAGTTTAAATCTAGATTCTATGGTTACATTCTTAACTTTTTTTTCTCTTAAGCCTCTCATCAATGGATGAGTTCTAAAGTTCCATGATGTCTCAAAGTCATTCCATTCCGCTTCACTAATGGCTATATTTTCTTCTACAATTTCATCAATGATAGATTTTATTTCTTCTTTAAATATATCTTCATTTATTGGAACATTCTTCAAATCTCCTACTTGTATATTATAGGTTGGATTCATTATATCTAAAAACATATTAGCAACTTTGCTGCATAACAATGCTAGTACTACCTTTTCTAGGTCTTTATCATCAAAGAATATAGAAGATCCAGCAACATCAAATATGAACCCCTGAGGAGAATACCTCGCTCCCATATTTTCAGAAATAAAAGTGTATGTAAGACCACTTTTAAAATAAAACTCCTGATTTTTTATAGTTCTACTATATGATTTATATAATTTTGCTGCATAATCTTTTACTTCACTACCATCATTTTCCCAATTAATCACATATCTATTATTACCAAACCACTTTCTGTATTCTCCACCTTTGTTATATGGAAACCATTTTTTCTTACTTAGCAAAGCTTCATCTCTATCAGTAGCTGAAAAATTAATTTCATTTATATCAACTTCATACCAATCTCTTAAAAACCGTTTATTATCTGATGTAGCCATTCCTTGTCGAGGCTTTGCAATATTTTCAAATTTGTGTAAATTAGAAAATAAATTTAATACATTATCATTTGCCCAATAAGCAAAAGGTTTTGTTGGAATTGTCATAAGTTTTTTTAACCATATATTATAAATCCCCTCTCTCTCCATTCCACTACAGACCGACTTAATCTTTATTTTCTTTTCTAAAGCTGTTACCTCTTTAGTAAGGTCTACAATTCTCGTTTTATATTTAGGAATTTCACTATTTTGATTTATAAAAGCAACATTCTGTACTATGGTACCCACATTATCTTCAAATACCTTAGCTCCTAAATGAATCATGCTTATAAAAGTACTGTCTTCTAAAAGCTTACCTCTAAGTTCTAAAAAACTACTTAAAAACATCCATGAATGCTGATTTACCATGGCATAAATCCCATCTTTTTTCATATAGCTCTTGCACACTTCCATATACACAGAAAATAAATCATGCTTTGATAAAGGATAATGGTTGGTCAAATATTTAGCTAGGGTATCATTAGCTCCCCTTAGTCCCATATAAGGTGGATTAGTAATACAAACCTCATATTTAATACTCATTATTTCTCCCTGATTAATGAGCTTTGGTAATTTATTTAACAGTATCTGTCTATAATCACTAAATACTAAATTATTTTCTTCATTTATCTCTCCTAACCGTTCTTTTAGCCTCTGAAAATTCACCTTCTCAACTCTTAATATTGATCCAAACTCTTTACCATCCTTAAAGGTATTTACTAAATAAAATAAATCACCTCTTAGCTCTTCATCTTCCTTTGCGAAATATTCTATAATTTCATAAGTAATACCATTACTTTCTTCTATAGCTACTATATTAAGCTTCAAAGGATTTTTTTCAACTTCTCTGAAAAATCTTTTATTATACGCTCTAGCCTTCATAATAAGACAGAACATACCAATTTGACTAGCTCTTGAATCTATATCTAATCCAAATATATTATTTTCTAAAATTTTTCTTGAAATCTCTCGCTCTGGATAAGCTGAAGATTTGTAAATTTTATAAAGCACATCAAAGGCATATAATAATATGTGCCCCGAACCCATACATGGATCAAGAACTTTTATATCCTCAGGATGTAAATTTTTTCTCCCCAATTTAATATTATGTAAAATGTCATCTATTTCGAAATCCTGAATGCCTTCCTCTAAATAATATTTTAATTCATTCTTTAAATTTTCATCCTCATGTCCTTGAATCCATATGGTTCCTAATGAATTTTCTACTAAATATTTCACTATCCACTTAGGAGTAAATAACTGAGTAGCTGCTGGAATGTTTTCTTTAGTTATTTTTACATTTTTCTTTAGATCATCAAAAACCTTATCCTTCTTTTCAGATATATAATACTGATACATCCACCCTATAATTTCTACTTCCTCTTTCCAGTCTTCTTCATCTATGTCATTGCACATTTTCCTTAGTATGGAACCTTCTTCTAACAAATTATCAGGAAATAACAATTCTGTATAATCTTCTATTTTTTCAAATAAACCAGGAATAATATTCCCTAATTCATTACATTGTCTTATTAAAATATATTTATATAGATTTTCTCTATCAGAATTTTTACTACTATCTAACAATTTATAGACTAAATCTGAATCTAGTCTCAACTCTCTTATAACTTCACCAACCCTAAATAAAATATCTGGTTCCATTTTACCTGGTATCTCTGAAGATATAATTCTTATTCCAATGGGCAAATAATCATGTACTTCCATATATCTTAAAGCTATAAACCTGTTAAACCAAGTATATGCCACTTCTTCCACAACTTCATCTAAAGATTTTGATTCTATTTCCTTTATTAGTGATTTTCTATGATTAGGTGAAATATTAAATATTTCTTCTCCACCCACTACTTTAAATCCACTTTGAACCACTTCTATATCTCTAATTCTATTATCTTCAATACCTATTTTATACGCTCTATCTTTTATTTTTTCAATAAGATTACTTCTTGCCCAAGTGGCAAAAGCCTTAACTTTATTCTTATTCATCCTTTAATTGCTCCTTATTTGCTATGTAAAATTTCAATAGCTTTATTATAACATAGTAAGATTTTTTTATTGAAATTTTTATATAATTCCTTAGCACATTATTTTCTTTTCAAATTCTAAGATTTTATAATTTAACCCTAAAGAGCTATCTCAAAATAATTCTCTAGAATCTCTAAAATATTGAGTTTATACTTTAATACCATTAGCAGATAATACTCAACATAATTAAGATTTAGATTACTTTGAAATAGCCCTTTTATAAATAAAATATTTAATTTTAATAACCGTTTTTTTTTGCTACGATACCACTTTCATTGGTACCTGGCTCTTCAATAGTAGTATTAAAGCTACTTTGAGCGTATTGACCTTGAGATTTATTCCCATTACGAAGATAGTTCTCCTTTTTGTATTTCCTTTTATCTTCTTCACGTTGTTTAATCTCATATTGTTGTTCTCTTAATAAATCATGATCCATCTTTATCCCTCCTTTAACACATATATTCATTGTTTATTATGTGTTAAAGTTTTTATAGTATACTGTTAAACACAATATACCTTTCCTATGAATTCTATTATTAATTTAATTTTAAAATCTAGATCTCAGTATAATTATCCTTAAACCAATCTATTAGTTTTCTTGCAATACTAATGCTTCCAGGAATACTAGGTAAATTATTTACCTCAAACCAGTTTGCCTCTTCAATTTCAACTCCATCAACCTTTATTTCACCCTTATCATATTCTGCTGTGAACCCTACCATAAGAGAATTAGGAAATGGCCATGGTTGATTACCAAAATATTTTATATTTTTAACTTCTATTCCCACTTCCTCCATTACTTCCCTCTCTACACATTCCTCTAATGTTTCACCAGGTTCCAAAAATCCTGCTAAAACACTATAAAAATTATGTTTTGACTTAGCATTTTTAGCAAGAAGTAATTTACCATCTTTAACTATAGCAACTATTATAGCAGGACTTATTCTAGGGTAGCTTATAAAACCACAGTGTGGACATATTTTCCCATATTCATTTAGTATAGTATTAGTACTATTACCACAAACACCACAATATTGATGGGTTCTATCCCAATTCATGATTTGAATAGCACGTCCCGCTTCTATATATATTTCATCAGAAACTTGTCCATATAAGTTTCTTAAGGTTATAAATTTCATACCCAAAGGTTCTGTATACTCTTTTGATACCTCTACAGAGTAACATTTACCACAACTTCTAGTTCCTAGATCTTGAACTCTTACTGGATTAATATTAACTGATTCTAAATCTTTAAATCTTGGTATAAAAATTTTATCCTCTTTTTCTTCTACTAATAATTCATTTTGTCTAAATATAAACCAAATAGGAGCATTAGTTTTTTCTGTTGATAAATGATTCATTATTTTTCCTTCTTTCATTTTGTATAAAATCTATATTAACCTTAATATATTTTATTAATTAAGTCTATACTATTTTTTAGTTTAAAATGTAAAAAACCTCGTAATACTTATTAGTACTACGAGGTATGGTGCGCCATCAGGGGTTCGAACCCTGGACCCCTTGATTAAGAGTCAAGTGCTCTGCCAGCTGAGCTAATGGCACATGTCCTTATCACAAATATTATTATACAACCCGCTTCAAGTTTTGTAAAGTATTTTATTAAAATACATTAAATAAATATTTATCATTTAATGTAAAAAAATATAAAACAATGAAGTTTATACTTAAATAGTTTAATTTAATTATACTAATTATTTACGAGCTAATTTTTTTAAAAATTTTTATTAAAAAAGAAACAACACTCTACAGTATTGTTTCCCTTGGTGCGCCATCAGGGGTTCGAACCCTGGACCCCCTGATTAAGAGTCAGGTGCTCTGCCAACTGAGCTAATGGCACATGTCCTTGTCACAAATATTATTATATTAAGATTATTTAATTTTGTAAATAATTATAGGTATATACAATAGATTTCAAAATATCTATTGTATATACCTATATTGTATTTAAACGTCCTTTAAGTTCATTATATAAATTTCTTATTTACATCTCTTGATCCACTTAGATATAATAAGTGTGGATAATAAATATTGAATTCTATAACATCACCAACTTTATAATTTGTTTTACAGTCTTCTATATCTATAATTAAATGGTCACTACTAGCACCAATTACCTCTATATTTTTATCTATAGGTATTAAAGTATCTACAGAAACAAAATCCTGCTTACCTATTGCCAATAACGCACGTCTTCTTTCACCTCTATCTTCATAGGTGGGCTTATTCCCAAATGCATCTATAAATATTTCACCAATTGGATGAGATGGCTTATTTTTAACTTCTACTACCTGAGCTTTTAGAATAAAGGCATCTTGATGTAACATAGACATATCATACTCCCAAAAATCATCTAAATCCTTAGCAACTAATATTCCTTCTCCAATTCTTAAATTATTAATTTTACTTGGTATTTTTCCATCCCAAATTAAAGTTAACGAAGAAGTAGCTCCTCCTGAAACCACATCCAATTCTCTTCCAATCAAAGCTTCTATTTTTTCTGCTACATCACATAATTTACCTAAATTCTCTTCTGTAGGTTTTACAGAACCATAGCATCCTAAATTTGTCCCTATACCATAAAGTTTTACATTAGTTAATTCTTTATCTACATATAAGGCTAAGTTTATGAACTCCTTTTCATCTACAATACCTTCCCTTAAATCACCTAAATCCATCATTAAAATAACTTTGTGACTTTTGTTTTTGTATTTACACTCTTCGTTTATTTTCTTTAAAGTTTCAATTTCAGAGTTTAAACTTATATCCACATATTCCACTAATTGTTTTATTTCATTATGCATAGGTATTCTTATAAGCATAACAGGTTTTTTTACACCTTGTTTTTTCATCTCTATAACTTGATTTATTCTAGATGTAGCAAGATACTCACATCCTGCCTTGTCCATCTCTGAAACTATCTGTGGCATAGCATGTACAACTTTAACTACTCCTGCTACAGAAATTCCTTTATTCTTACATAAATCCACTACATATTTAGTATTATCATATACCTTTTTTAAATCTATCTCTAGTAGAGGAAATTCTTCCAGCTCCTCCATTTCCTTTATATGGATATCATTAATCAAAGTGTTTTCTAACATAGTATCCTCTCCAGTCCCCTAATATAAAGATACCTAATTTAAATTAGTTTTATCTAACAGCTGCTATCTTGTTTATATTATAAGAAAATTCACTCAATACTTCTCCATCCATATTAATTAAAACAAACCCAACCAAAAGCTACTCATAACACAACCATATAATTATGTTATGAGTAATTAAAAAATAAATATAATTCTAAATTTAGTTGATTGTTTAATAGTTATAAATAAAGTTCTTTGCTTCAGAGGGAGTTTTTACTGCCACTGAAACTTAGCAATCGTTATCAAGGGACGTAGCCGCTCTTTACTCCCAATTCGAAGAAGATGAGAATATTAGAGCTGGTAATCATCGTATAAAAAGATTTATGGAATTAACGTCTAATTAATTCTTTAATAAGCAATGATAGTTTTAATAAACCTTTCTCTAGTTCTTCTATAGGTGCATAGGAAAAAGATATTCTCAAAGAATTGTTAAAATTAGCATCATATATATATCCAGGATACAATAAAATTCCCATTTTACATGCTTCATCAAAAAGCTTATACATACCTATTTTATACTTTAATGTAATCCAAACATAATAACCCCCTGAGGGTGTTTCCCAAGTAGCAATATCCTTGAAGTATCTATTTAAAGCATTTATTGTTACATCTCTTCTTATAGTTAATTGACTTCTTATCTCTTTTAAATGATTTTCATACAATCCCGTTTCTAGCCACTTACCCACTGTAAGTTGTGATAAAGAGCTAGAACCATAATCAGTTTGCATCTTTATATCACCTAATCGTTCAATTACTGGTTCTGGTCCTACAATCCAACCAATCCTTAGTCCTGGACATAATGTCTTTGATACACTCCCTACATATAACACCAATCCATTAGTGTCTATACTCTTAATAGGTTCCGGTGGTGGAGCCTCAATCCAAAGCTCCCTGTATACATCATCTTCAATAATAGGTAACTTTTCTTTCTGACAAACCTTTATCAACTCTTTTCTTCTTTTTTGGGACATGACTATAGAGGTAGGATTTTGAAAATTTGGTATAGTATACAGTATAGATGGAACATGTTTTTTTATGTAATCTGGAATTAAATTAGCCATAACTCCTTCATTATCCATAGGTATACCACTTCTTCTCATATCTAATGACTGAAATATTTGAAGTGAGTACATATAAGAAGGATTTTCTAACAATACAGTAGAACCCTTTTGCAATAATCCCATAGAAATTAGCTGCATTGCTTGCAAAGCTCCAGAAACAATAAGTATAGAACCTGGTGATGCATATATGCCAATTGTCTTTAAATAATTACTTACTTGCTGCCTAAGATACATAGTTCCACTGGGACTTTCATATCCTAAATTATCCATATCCTTTGCTACTTCATTTAATATTATTTTCATATCTTCTTTTGGAAATAATTCTGATGATGGTTCTCCAGTGCTCAATCGTATATAATCTTCTCTAAACTCAAGGGTATTGATTTTCTTAATAGTTTTAACATTAGGGATATGAATGCCTTCATCAATATAGGACTTCCAATCTGGTTGTATATTAGATAATAAAGGTGATACATTATTTACTATTTTAGTTCCACCCTTTCCCTTACCCTCTAATATTCCTTCTGCCTTCAACTCATCTATAGCTGAAACAATAGTACTTCTATTTACATTAAAAATTTTAGCTAGTTCTCGTTGCGTAGGAATCATAAACCCGACTTGCCATTCTCCTCCATTTATTCTCTCCTTAAAGTACTCTACAATTTGAATATATAGAGGCTTATTTATGTTTTTATCCGGCTTCCAATCTATATTTATTATATTTATCTCTCCCTTCAAGATAATAATATACTATTAAATATATTTGCTTATCTATTTAATATATTAACCTAAATATTTCTTCTTTTATAGTCCTTTATAAGAATAGAGCTTAATTATCAGATGATAACTAAGCTCTTATAAATTTAATTTTTCTATTAGGATTGTATTTCTATCTCTTTCTCCTCTAAGTAAGTACATATGGCTCTGAAATCATCTATCCAATGAATTTTTGCAAGTTCTCGCAAATCTAGAATTATACCTGTACTTTTATGTTTGATATACTCCATATTATAGATTTCCGTTTCTACAAAATTATTTATATAGCTATATATACATGGAACAAATTTATCCCAATTCTGTTCAAAATATTTAGTTTTTGCATAACATAATCTATTTATATGAAATATTATCCCTATAGGCGTACTCTTCGTGGCTAGTTTATGACTAAAATATTCTTGATTAGGGTATTTGGGCTCTACTCTTTCCCAATATAAGTTTTCATTGGGATGTAAATTGAATTTATCAATTATTTTGCACTTTTCTTTCCCCAACTCTTCTCTCATCAACTTTTCTCTAATAGGCTGTTCCAGCTCTTTTAAATACTCTAGATTCATAATGTAATGCCCCCTATTAAAACCTTGTTATAAATTTCTTAATTTCATTTTATTGCTTTATATAGCAATTTACCAATACTAATTATTGATAAGTATAATATTACTTATTGGTAATATTAATACAACAATATAAATTAATCTATTATACTAATTACATATATAATTTTAATAAATGAAAATCCTGTACTTAGCCTTTACTTAAGCTCTAATACATAAAAAAAGCTTTTATGAGAATAAACTTCTTCATAAAAGCTTTTACAAAACTTAATAACTATACAGCTATACTTCTTCTTTTTGAAAACACACTAACACTTTCTTTTGCTAGAGCTGTTACTATAGATGATGATCCAATAAATAGTATTCCTATTTGTGGAGTTATTATTGTAAAATCAATTACTCCATGAACTAAAACAATTACCTGTATTGCCATAAGTAAAGCTACACTACTATATCCAGATTTATAAAGATATATTAAATCTTTATAAATATTTGCTCTTATATATAAGTAAATTAAAAGTCCAATTACTCCTAAAGAAGTTAATAATGATAGCCATATATTATGAGAATGATTAATGACACGACTATACCTTGAGAATTCATTACCATGCTCTATAGTTCCTAACATTCCCCAACCAGTCAATGGTTTCTCTTCTATCATCCTTAAAGATCCTAACCATATTTCTTCTCTAGTGTCAAAAGACCTCTCAATCTGATGACCAGTAATTTCTTGAGATATATCAGATACCTTTGGAGGTGTAAAACCTACTACACCTATAACTAATAAAATAGATATAATTATTATTATATCACTCTTATTTCTTTTTATTTTCAATAGTAATAGGGATACTAATCCAAACATAAATCCAATAAAAACCCCTCTTGAGCCAGTTAAACAAAGATTTATTAAAAATAGAGCTGTAGCACTATAATATGACAACTTCACCTTAACACTTTTACTATTAGAAGCATAGTATATGGCCATTATCACCATAATAGCAAACCAATCTCCAGCTATGTTCGGATTTCCAAAAGTACTAAAAATTCTATGATTAGTTGAAACCTCCAACGGTACACCTAAAAATTTTTTCCACAGTTCCATTGGAAAATATGCAAAAGTAACCTTTTCTATAATTCCAACAATTCCCGAAAAAATTGAAAACTTAATTAAATAATTACATATTATTTCCAATTTTCCTTCTGTCTTGCAATAATTTTGTAATACTACACTTATAGTAAAATATAAGAAAAAAACTATTGAAACAGCGGCAGACATAATACTTTTATTAAGAAGTCCAGCTAATAGAGACCAAAGAAACAAAAGAACCAATCCCATATTCCAACTATTTTTCTGTATTTCTTCTCTCATCTTTATAACCCTATAAGTAGTATATACTCCGGTAAATAATGCAGTATATGGAGACATAATAATTAATAATATTAAATTAAACATAATCTTCACCTTTATTTTTCTATTCTTCCATATATAATATGTTATTATCATCATGGAAATTATTTTATAGTTTTACCTAATAATGTGTTCTTAAAATCCTCTATATATATTTTACACATTTTTTCTAATTTTGTTAATACTTTTTACATATTTTGGTATATATTTTTTAATACATAAATATACACATTGATTATAATACATTATGTACTTATTTATTTCAACATAAAAAACATATTGTAATAAATTCGTAAGAACTTCCTCACTGTATATTATAGGATTTAAAGTTACTTCATATACCTTAAATTAATAAAATTATACCCTTTTCTCTTTTCTCTTTTCTTTAACTATTTTACAAGCAAGACTACTCTATAAACTAGATTTTAAATAAATGTAGATTTACTGATGAAAACCATTTTCTGAAATTTTCACAAAGACTATAAATATATAATATAGTGAGTATATAAATAAAAATGCTAAGGAGTGGTTATATTCCACCTCCTTAGCATTTTCTTATTTCAGTATTTATTTACCTATATCTTTTCTATAATACATTCCATTAAAATTTACTTGTAATATCCCTTTGTAAGCCTTTTCTCTTGCCTCTTCTAGATTATCTCCAAGAGCTGTAACTCCTAAAACTCTACCACCATTAGTAATTAATTTATTATATATGGAATTAGCTCCAGCAATAAATACCTTTTCA
>NZ_DHYX01000084.1:0-42421 GCF_002414285.1 Clostridium sp. UBA5119
AGGGATAGGCCCTATGAAACCTCGGCAACCTTCAGACCCATTTGTCTGAAAAGGTGCCAATTCCTACTCTAATTTTATAAATTTAGAGAAAGATGAGAGGGAGCTATAACATGGGTACCCTTGTATGTAAATCCCCTTTCATCTAGATTATTTAAATTTAGATGAAAGGGGATTTTATGTTATCTAATAAAATATTTTAAGGAGAGATTAAAATGGGAGAAAGAAAATTAAAATTTGATACGTTACAAGTTCATGGAGGTCAGGAAGTAGATAGTGCAACAGGCTCTAGAGCAGTTCCCATATACCAGACTACATCCTATGTTTTTAATAGCGTTGAGCATGGAGCTAATCTATTTGCTTTAAAGGAAGAAGGAAATATTTACACTAGAATAATGAATCCAACAACGGATGTTTTTGAAAAAAGAGTGGCAGCTTTAGAAGGGGGTGTGGGTGCTCTTGCAGTTGCATCTGGTTCTGCTGCAATCACATACGCAATAATTAATATAGCAGGAGCAGGAGACGAAATAGTTGCAGCTAGCACTTTATATGGAGGCACATACAATCTTTTATCTACAACTCTTACTAAGTTAGGTATTAAAACCGTATTTGTAAATCAAGATATCATAGAAGATTTTAGAAAGTCTATAAATAACAAAACTAAGGCTATTTATTTGGAAACCATAGGAAATCCAGGGATAAATCTTATTGATATTGAAGAGGTAGCCAACATTGCTCATGAGCACAATATACCACTAATTGTAGATAATACNNTTTGGGACACCATACCTTATACGTCCAATAGAACATGGAGCTGATATTGTAGTTCATTCTGCAACAAAGTTTATAGGGGGACATGGAACTTCAATAGGTGGAATAGTTGTAGATTCTGGAAAATTCCAATGGTTGAATAACTTGAAATTCCCTGATTTTAACAAACCAGATTCTAGTTATAACGGTATAGTATATGCAAAAGATATAGGAGCAGCAGCTTATATTGTAAAAGCTAGAGTGCAACTTTTAAGAGATACAGGAGCATCCTTAAGTCCTTTCAACTCATTTTTATTTTTACAAGGACTGGAGACTCTTTCATTGAGAGTAGAAAGACATGTGTCAAATGCTAAAAAGATTGCGCAGTTTTTACAACAACATCCACTTGTATCATGGGTAAATTATCCTAGCTTAGAAGGTAATAAATACTATGATCTTTCAAAAAAATATTTTCCAAAGGGTGTTGGTTCCATATTTACATTTGGGATAAAAGGTGGAGTAAAGGAAGGCGTAAGATTTATTGAATCACTTAGCATATTTTCACATCTTGCTAATGTTGCAGATGCAAAATCTCTTGTAATACACCCAGCAAGTACTACTCATGCTCAATTAAATGAAAAGGAACAATTAAATGCCGGAGTTACATCAGATATGATAAGACTTTCTATTGGAATAGAAGATGTGGATGACCTTATAGAAGATATAGATCAAGCTCTTAAAAAAGCAGTTTTAAAGGAATGGTGATGGAATGTCCTTAATAATAGATAAAAATCTTTTATCAGTAAATAAGTTAATTGAACATGGAATTCAAATTGAAGATGCTTCTCACAGTTACAATTCAGATGTGATACGTATTTTAATTGTAAATTTAATGCCTAAAAAGTGTGAAACAGAATTTCAGTTTTTAAGTATATTTGGCAATATGAATACAAGTATAAAGGTAGATTTCTTGTATATGGAAACACACACACCACTAAATACAGATAGAACCTATTTAGAGAGAAATTATAAAACCCTAAATCAGGTAGCAAATAGTAATTATGACGGGGCTATTATTACGGGAGCTCCCTTAGAATTTTTAAATTTTAATGATATAGAATACTGGAAGGAACTACAGAGAGTAATTGATTATTCTAATAAAAAAGTTAAGTCTACATTATATATATGTTGGGCAACAATAGCAGGATTATATCACAATTATGGAATAAATAAATGTGTAACAACAGAAAAGATTTTCGGAGTTTTTCCTCATGTAATTGTAAATAAAAAGGAGCCCCTATTAAAAGAACTTAATGATGGATTTATAGTTCCTCATTCAAGATATGGGAGAGTTAGAAAACAAGATATAGAAAAAATAAAAGAATTAGAAGTCCTATGCGAATCAGAAGAATCAGGTATCTATATAGTAAGCACTAGAGATAAAAAACAAATCTATATTACAGGACATCCTGAGTATGAGAACTGTACTTTAAAAAAGGAATATGAAAGAGATATAAAAAGTGGATTTAATATAAGCGTACCTAAAAATTATTTTCCTAATGATGATTCGAACCAAGAAATTAACTTAGATTGGAGTAGTAATTCACAGCGTTTATTCTCAAATTGGGTAAGAGAATGTTTAGTAAAAAGTTAAAATATACAACTAATTATATTAAAAGAGGAGTGATATTTTTATGAATATAGGATTATTAGGATTTGGAACTGTAGGTACAGGAGTTTATGAAATTATATATAAAAGAAAAAGGATTTTTAGAACATTAGTGGGTGATGAACTATCTATAAGTAAAATTCTTATTAAAGATATAAATAAGGATAGGAGTATAAAGGATTGTAAAAATAAACTAACAGATAATCCTTATTTTATTTTAGATGATCCAGATATAGATATAGTCATAGAAGCTATAGGAGGAATAAAAGAAGCTTATGAATATATAAAATATGCTTTAACAAAAGGGAAACATGTTATAACTGCAAATAAGGCGGTCGTTGCAAGGCATATGAAGGAATTTATAGATTTAGCGAATAAAAATAAAAGAGCATTTTTATATGAAGCTAGTGTGGCAGGTGGTGTTCCTATTGTTAAACCTTTAAAACAACAAGTAACCTTAAATGATATTAAAGAGATAAATAGTATATTAAACGGTACTTCTAACTTTATATTAAGTAAGATGATTAAAGAAAACCTAGACTTTTCACAGGCACTGGATATTGCTCAAAAGTTAGGTTATGCGGAAGCGGATCCAACAGATGATATTGACGGATATGATGTTAGAAGAAAATTAGCAATTTTATCTACCATAGCCTTTAAAAGAGAGATAAAAGAAGAAGATATTTACTGCAGAGGCATTAGAACTATTAAGTCAGTAGATATAAAGGCAATAAAGGAATTAGGATATACGGTAAAACTATTAGCAAAGGCTTTATTTAAAGAAAATAACTATTATTTATCTGTAGAACCCAATATTTTGTCTAAGGATTCATTTTATGCAAAGGTAGAAGATGCTAATAATTTAGTGTCTATTATTGGGAATGATATAGGGGAGCTGAAATTTTATGGTGCAGGTGCGGGTAAACTACCTACAGCAAATGCTGTGGTAAGTGATGTTCTTGATATTATATATAATAATTATGGAAGTTGTGGAATAAATCAGGAAGAAGATAGATTATGCAATAATACAGATTTAGTTAAAGATATATATTATATAAGAATAAGTCCTAAATATGGATTAAATGAGAAGGTATTAGCCGTTATTAAAGAAGAAAAAATAGTTGATAAAATGATAAAAATTGGTGAAAATATTATATTTACCTCTAAAGATATAGATTGTGTAAAAATAAGTAAATTTATTAGTAACATTAAAAACTCCATTAATGATGAGTTTTATGCTGTTATTAGATAACAAATATTGTATTATTCTAAGAGGGGGTATAGTAAATGCATATAAAAGAGTTATTTAAGGAAAAAGAAGTAGTTTTTTCTTTTGAAATATTTCCACCTAAACCTACATCACCAATAGAGACTGTATACGATACTTTAGAGGGATTACAAGGTTTGAATCCTGACTATATTAGCATTACCTATGGAGCTGGTGGGAGTGTTAATAATAATAGAACATGTGAGTTATCATCTTTAGTTAAAAATAAATATGGTATAGAGGCATTAGCACATTTAACGTGTATAGGTTCTACAAAAAGTGAAATAAATAGAATTTTAGAAAATTTAAATGAAAATGGAACCGAAAATATATTAGCTTTGAGGGGAGATGTTCCTGAAGGAAATCGCTCAATAGGGGAGTTTAATAATTCTCAAGAACTAATAAACCATATAAAGGAAACCAAGGAATTTGGAATAGCAGCAGCGTGCTACCCTGAAGGACATATTGAAAGTAGAGATATAGATAGGGAAATTGAAATATTAAAGTTAAAGGAGAATGCAGGAGCAGAATATTTAATTTCCCAGCTATTCTTTGATAATAATTATTTCTATAAATTTTTAAATTCTGTAGAGAAAAGTAGTATAGAGGTACCTATTCAAGCAGGTATTATGCCAGTAACCAATAAAAAACAAATTGAAAGGATAGTTTCTCTTTGTGGAGCTAATCTACCCTCAAAGTTCATAAAAATAATAAATAGATATGAGCATGATAAGGATGCACTGAGGGATGCAGGAATAGCCTATGCA
Organism: Clostridium sp. UBA5119; assembly: GCF_002414285.1. Taxonomy (NCBI): domain Bacteria; kingdom Bacillati; phylum Bacillota; class Clostridia; order Eubacteriales; family Clostridiaceae; genus Clostridium; species Clostridium sp. UBA5119. Next base: position 4,451 of record NZ_DHYX01000084.1, read on the forward strand.
TTAGAACAAATAGTAGATTTAGTTTCTACTGGTGTAAGGGGAATACATCTTTATACAATGAACAATCCATATATAGCTAAAAGAATTACTAATAGCATTGGCTCAATACTAAATTCTATAAATAAAAGACAAGTAATTTAATATATAATTAATGAATAAGGGAGGTGGAGCTTGCCCATGAATAAATTTCTACAAAATAAAGATGAGGTCTTAAGATATTTAGGCTATAAAAATCAAGTTTTAGACAAAGTTACTAATGCTTTAATTGATGAATTAATGGATGAAATGAGAAGTTTAATCAAAGCTAGATATATATATAAATTCTTTAACATTAGGAAAGAGAAGGATAGAATATGTATTTTAAATAGCAATTTTAGTATAGCAGGAGAAAATATTAGAAAGCACTTAGATAAATCAGAAGTCTGTATCTTAATGGCTGCAACTCTAGGAAATAGTGTAGATGAAAAAATAAGATATTATGAAAAGATAAGCATGACTAAGGCGTTGATACTAGATGCTTGTGCTACAACAGCTATAGAAGAACTATGTGATAGAATATGTGAAGAGTTGGAGGAAGTTGTACAAAATGAAAACAATACACTAACATCTAGGTATAGTCCTGGATATGGGGATTTACCAATAGATATACAAAAAAAATTTCTCACTATGCTTAGTGCAGAAAAATCTATAGGGCTTACTGCATCCTCTAATAGTATTTTAATACCAAGAAAATCAGTTACAGCCATAGTAGGGGTTGTTAAAAGAGAGAAAAATAGCATAAAAAATATAAGCTGTTTACAGTGTAATAAATATTCTAATTGTATGTTTAGAAAAGGGGATGATAGATGTGGGAATTAAAGAAAAATTGAAAGAAGGAATTTTAATTTTTGATGGTGCTATGGGTACTATGTTGCAAAGTAGTGGATTACAGTTAGGTGAATTACCAGAAATGTTAAATATTACTGATTCAAAAATAATAATTGAAATACACAAAGCTTATATTGAAGCTGGTGCAAATGTTATTACTACCAACACATTTGGAGCTAACGAAATTAAGCTTAAAAATAGTAATTTTAGTGTAGAGAAAATAATTCATTCAGCAGTAGAAAATGCAAAAATAGCTACTAAGAATAAACAAGTATATATAGCTTTAGATATAGGTCTCATTGGTGAACTATTAGAGCCCATGGGGACTTTAACCTTTGATGAAGCCTATAATATTTTTAAAAGGCAGATTATTCAAGGGGTAAAAAGTGGTGTTGATTTAATATTAATAGAAACCATGACAGACTTATACGAAGCAAAGGCCGCAGTATTAGCAGCTAAGGAAAATTCAGATTTGCCAGTATTTTGTACAATGAGCTTTGAGGCAGACAAGAGGACTTTTACAGGGTGCAATGCAACATCTATGGTAATGGTACTAGAAGGGTTAGGCGTAGACGCTCTTGGAGTTAACTGTTCTTTAGGACCTAAAGAAATAGAACCTATAATAGATGAAATATTAAACATATCTAAAGTGCCTGTAATGGTCCAGCCTAATGCAGGATTACCTAATATTATAAAGGGTGATACGATATTTAATATTTTGCCAGAAGAATTTGCAGTTTACGGATCAAAGTTTAAAGAAAAAGGTGTAAAAGTAATAGGAGGATGCTGTGGTACAACAGATAGACATATAGAAAGTCTAGTAAAAGCTTTAAAGAAAGTAGAAATAAAAGACAAGAAATATAGTCCTTTAAGTGGTGTATGCACTCCTACTAAAGCAGTAATTATTGATCAGGTCAAAGTAATAGGAGAAAGGATAAATCCTACAGGTAAAAAATTATTTAAGGAAGCATTAAGAAATGGAGATTTAGATTATATTCTTAGAGAGGCTATAGCTCAAGTTGATGCAGGAGCCCATATTTTAGATGTTAATGTTGGTCTTCCAGAAATAAATGAAGAAGAAATAATGGTTAAGGTTATTAAAGAAATACAATCCATATTGGACGTACCTCTTCAGATAGATTCTACAAATTCTAAAGCTATAGAAATGGGATTAAGATATTATAATGGTAAGGCTATAGTTAATTCAGTAAATGGAGAAAATAAAGTTTTAGAAAGTATATTACCTATAGTAAAAAAATATGGAGCTGCTGTAGTGGGGCTTACTTTAGATGAAAGAGGAATACCTTCAAGTGGGGAAGAAAGATTTAGAATAGCTGAAAAAATAGTAAATACAGCAGAAAGTTATGGTATAGATAAAAAAGACATATATATAGATTGCTTAACATTAACAGCTGCTGCTCAACAGGAAGATGTTAAAGAAACTTTAAAAGCACTTTCCTTAGTAAAAGAGAAGTTAAATGTAAAGACTGTACTTGGAGTATCCAATGTATCTTTTGGATTACCTAATAGGGAAATTCTAAATAAAACATTTTTAGCAGCAAGTTTATTTGCGGGTTTGGATTTACCTATAATAAATCCCTTAAATAAAGAAATCATGGACACTATCGTAGCCTCTAAAGTTTTATGGGATGAAGATAAGGGCGCAAAGGAATATTTAAAATATAATGGAAATATATCTAAAGAACAAATACCTATAAAAAAAGATGTGAACAATATTCAAGAGGATTTATTTAAAATAATATTAAAAGGTATTAAAGAAGAAGCTAAAATAGCTACAGTAAAGTTATTAGAAAATAAACAACCACTAGAGATTGTAAATGAATATATAATTCCTGCCTTAGATATTGTAGGGGAAAAATATGAAGATGGAAATATATTTCTTCCACAACTAATACAATCTGCAGAAACAGTAAAAGAATCTTTTAAGGTTATAAAAAATAAGTTAAGTAAAGGAAATGATACTGAGATTTCAAAAGGAAAGATAGTATTAGCTACTGTAAAAGGTGATATACATGATATAGGAAAAAATATAGTAAAGGTACTTCTGGAAAATTATAATTATGAGATTATCGATTTAGGAAAAGATGTTTCTAAGGAGAAAATAGTAGACGCTGTTATTAAGAATAATGTTAAATTAATAGGACTTAGTGCCCTAATGACTACTACCGTTAAAAATATGGAAGAAACCATATTTGAACTAAAAAGGACTAAGCCAGATTGTGTAGTTATGGTGGGTGGAGCGGTACTTAATGAGGAATATGCAAATATGATTAAAGCAGATTTTTATGCTAAAGATGCAAAAGAATCTGTAACCATAGCTAGGAAAGTATTGGGATAAAGCAAGTTACATCTTATTAAAAATTAAAAATTAAAAATTAATAATAAAAAAATATATGTACATAAATAAAATCAGTTGACATTTTTTATTTATGTGCATATAATAAAATATAATAATTTAAATATACAAATACATTGAAGAAGGAAAGTAATATTTAATGAAGATTCAGAGAAAATATCCATTAGCTGAAAGGATATTTATTGGAATTATATATGAAGTGCCCTTTGGAGTACGATACCGAATTAAGTAGGCTATCGCGGTTTTAACCGTTATATTAATAGAGTATGATAGTACTTGAAGAGTGGGGTTATTTTTTTACCAAATAGAGTGGAACCGCGGATATTATCCGTCTCTAAGTTTATCTTAGAGGCGTTTTTTTTAACTCTAAAATCGCTTAAATATAGTATGAAGTTAATTATTTAGATTAAAAATAAGTATATTGTTGATTTATGGTTTTACAATTGAAATTTTTATGGAGGAAGTTTATTATGAAATTTTTTAGAGTGCTTAAATATGATATAGACTCAGTTTTTCCAAGAGATCCTGCAGCTAGAAGTAGGATTGAGATATTTTTATTATATCCTCACATAAAGTCTCTTATATTTTATAGAATATCTAATTTTTTATATAGAAAAAAATTATTCTTTTTAGCAAGATTTATTTCAAATATCAGTAGATTTATTACAGGTATAGAAATACATCCAGGAGCTAAAATAGGAAGAGGTTTATTTATTGATCATGGAATGGGGGTGGTAATTGGTGAAACAGCAGAAATTAAAGATAATGTAACTATGTATCATGGAGTTACACTTGGTGGAACGGGTAATGAAAAGGGAAAACGGCATCCAACTATAGGAGAGGATGTAATTATTGGAGCTGGTGCTAAGGTTCTAGGAAATATATATATTGGTAAAGGAACCAAAATAGGAGCTAACTCAGTAGTACTACAATCTACAGAAGAAAATTCAACTGTAGTAGGAATAGCTGCAAAACCTTTAAATAAAAAATAATATTAAATTTTAGTAAAATATAGGGAGGAATTACTCATGAAAAAGATTTATAGGAGTTTAACAGAATTAATAGGAAATACACCATTGCTAGAGCTTTCGAATTATAATAAAAAGCATAATTTAAAAGCAACTATAGTTGCAAAATTAGAATACTTTAACCCAGCGGGAAGTGTAAAGGATAGAATTGCAAAGGCAATGATTGATGATGCAGAGGCTAGGGGAATTTTAAATGAAGATTCCGTTATTATAGAACCAACTAGTGGAAATACTGGTATAGGGCTTGCTTCAGTGGCATCAGCAAGAGGATATAAAATTAAATTAGTGATGCCAGAAACCATGAGTATTGAAAGAAGAAACTTGATGAAGGCTTACGGAGCTGAGATTGTGTTAACTGAAGGTGCTAAAGGAATGAAGGGAGCCATAGCTAAGGCTGAAGAATTAGCTGGTGAAATTCCAAATTCATTTATTCCCGGACAATTTGTAAATCAAGCTAATCCAGCAATTCATAAAGCAACTACAGGACCAGAAATTTGGGAAGATACTGATGGTGAAGTAGATATTTTTGTAGCTGGAGTTGGAACAGGGGGGACTATAACTGGAACGGGTGAATTCTTAAAGTCAAAAAATTCAAATGTGTCAGTTGTAGCAGTAGAACCAGAAGATTCACCTGTGTTATCAGAGGGTAAAGCAGGACCTCATAAAATTCAAGGAATAGGTGCTGGATTTATTCCAGAGACTTTAAATAAAGAAGTTTATGATGAAATCGTAAAAGTATCTAATGATGATGCTTTTGATACAATTAAGGAACTAACAAAGACAGAAGGATTGTTAGTTGGAATATCTTCAGGAGCTGCATTAAAAGCAGCTACAGAATTAGCTCTTAAGCCAGAAAATGAAGGGAAAACTATAGTTGTTTTATTGCCAGATACTGGAGAAAGATATTTATCAATTCCAAATTTTATATAGAGTATAACTAGTTAAGGAGAAGGGATAAATTTATACCCTTCTTTTTGTTAATTGAAATTTAAATAATTCGTATTGTATTGAAATAATATTTAATATAACATTATATATAGAAATAAATGATAATAGTTAAATTAAATGTTAGGGGCGAGGTCTAGTGGCAGATAAAAATGGAGATGAATATGTAGTTTTATCCTTAAACCAATTAATAATAGACAATGAGGGGAAAGCGGGGATACCTTTCGAGGTACTGAGAAAGGTATTTGGGTTTTCCATAAATGTAAAGGGACCTCATATTTATGTTAAAAGTGTCTCAGATAAATTTGAAATTGCTACAGATAAATATAATAGGAAAGAGGGATCTACAGATAATTTTTTAGAAGACTTTAAATTTTTAAAGGAGAAATTTTCTTTTAAAGAATATTACCAGGGCTCTCTAATATATAGCTCAGACTTAAGGGGGCTTAAGCACTATGATGTATTAATTACGGAAAATTCAACTTGGTGTAATATAACCCTAAGAGGAGACTATGTGAATTATTGTGATTTCTCAAGTAATAAAAATATAATAGCTCCACTTATGAAATTTTACTTTCCTAAGGAATATGATAAAATTCTTAAGGATATTTTAGAAAAGGAAAATGCAAGATACATATGTGATGAAAGAGATGTACTTATAAGAAAAGATTTTGATGGTAATACCAAAGAAATCGTATTTTCTCAGTTAGGTGGAAGTTTGTAAAATAAAAAGAGATTTTTTAGTAGAATCTCAATGAGAAATAAATAGGATTGATTTTAAATTTGAAACTTAGGAAAAATACAAAATAAGGAATACTCTTATATGGTATTCCTTGTTTTGAGAGAAAATATTTATATTTAATCTTATTTTAATTTGTTCTTACGTGGTAAGTTCCAAATTGATGAAATGTAAAATAAAAGAGTGATAGCAATTAAAATTTGAATATATTAAATGTTTAAAAGAATTATATTAAAATTTAAGTACGCAGCAAATATTAGCCATAAAAGATATGGTATCTGTAAATATGCAGCAAATTTATTTATCTTATAAAAATTAAATATCATAAAGGAAACTAATACTATCAATACGAAAATCCAAATGAATGCAAAGGTAAATTGATTTAAATTGAAAAATATTATAGACCAAAAGAAGTTGACTATAAGTTGAGCTATATAAAGTTTAAGACTATATTCTTTATATGGAGAATTTGATTCATAAACTATATAGGCAGAAATACCCATAAGTATAAAAAGAATAGTCCACACAATTGGAAAGACAATAGCTGGAGGAGCTAAATTAGGCTTTATAAGATTAGCATAAACTTCTCTACTATTTTTTGTAAGTAGTGAAGAAAGAAATCCGGTTCCTAAACTGAGTATTAAACTAATTATTAATGGTTTTAATTTAATGGAATATATATTTGACATATTTTCACCTCCTTAATGCTATAGAATTTAAATTTAGAGTTTATATAAAGTATATTAAAACTATTATAAATTAGTACTTATATAATAATCATATTATTATGAATATATTTTAGATATAATTACATAATATTTATTTGTGAGTGAAACTCATATTATAGAAGGGGATTAAGATGAATAATTTATTACATCCAGTAAATGAGAATAAGTTTAAAGAAATAGTTAATATAAGATTTAACAACATTAATGAAGGATTTAATAATTATAAGAGTGCAATGTTACAAAGTAAAACTTTAGAGGAAGCTGAGGAAAATATAATTAAATTTATGGAGGAAGTTATAATATTAAATGGTGAGGATAACTCTTTTGTAGATTTATATTTTTCTACTTTAGAAAAAGAAGATAAGGAAAGACTAATAGGGTTATTGGAAGAAAAAGATAAAGAAATAATGGAAAGTATTAAGGATACTTTACAGGGAGACACAATTTATTTTAGGTTAACAAAAGATATCATACCATTTATAACTAGATTAAGTACTAGAGAAGTTCTATTCTGTACTGTATATTTCACAAAATACCCATTTACTATATGGGGTAACTATAATAAAAAATTTCCATGTTTTTACAAGGAAGATAAAGTATTGGATTTATATACTAATATTGCAAAGGAATGCGATGTTGAAGTTATTGTTTAATAATAGCTATTATTGACTAATTTATGAGTTAGTAATACTATAAGTATATAGCTATAAGGAAAATTACAGTTATAATATAGGGTGTATATGGAGGAATTCAACATGAAAAAATTTATTTGCAAAGTATGTGGATACATATATGAAGGTGAAAAATTACCAAGTGATTTTGTTTGTCCAGTCTGTGGCGTGGGATCAGAGATGTTTGAAGAATTGAAGGAAAGTAATTTATTTAGTAAATTTAAAGTGCTTAATAAGGTTAAAGAAAACGATGTAGTTACATCTTTTTATTTAGCTTCGGTAGATAAAAAAGTTTTAAAAACACATAAAGCTGGACAATTTATTTCTATAAAACCAATAACTGAAGAGGATAAATCTAGTGAGGTTAGACAATATTCCTTATCTATGAAGCCGGGAGAAGATTTTTATAGAATAAGTGTTAAGAGAGAAGATAAAGGATTAATTTCCAGATATCTTCATGACAATATAAATGTAAATGATGAAGTAGAAATAACAGAACCATTAGGTGAATTTATTTTAAAGGATAACAATAAACCCTTAGTGCTTATAAGTGGTGGAATTGGAATAACGCCTATGATGTCTATGCTTTATAAGGCTATAGAAGAAGGACGAAAAGTAAAATTTATTCAGGCAGTTATAAATTCAAATGTTCATACTTTTAAAAATGAGCTAAGGGATTTAGCTAAAAAATATGATAACGTAGACGTAGAAATTTTCTATAGTAAGCCATTAGACAATGATAAACTTGGAGAAGATTATCAATTTGAAGGATATTTAACTAAGGAATGGATTGAAAAAAATCTATCAAAGGATGAAGAATTTTATTTCTGTGGACCTTTAGGATTTATGAAAATGATATATGATGCTTTAAAGGCAATGGGAGTGTCAGAGGATTATATAAATTATGAAATGTTTGGTCCATCTGCTGACTTATCAAAAATATAGTTTACAGGGATATTTCAAAGTATATTTGAAGTATCCCTGTATTTTTTAAATGTTCTCCTAAATAGTTATGAATATTTTAAGCTTTAAAGCAAAGAATAGCAATATTAATAATTATAGAGGTGAAATTTATGAAGAAGTTATTGTATATAACTGTAAACTCTAAACCAGAAGAGTTATCTGCTAGTAAAACAGTAGGTAGAACATTTGTAAATAAGTTTTTAGAAAATCATAAGGATTTTATTTTAGAAGAATTAGATCTTTATCAGTGTCATATACCTAGACTTGAGTATGAATACTTTGAAAAAAGAAATTGTATGATTAAGGAAGAAGATTTTAGTAAGTTGAATGAAAAACAACAAGAAGAAGTTCATAAAATTGTAAAACTTGTGGATCAATTTAAAGAAGCTGACTTATATGTAATAGCAGCACCAATGTGGAGTCTTTCCTTTCCAGCTCCATTAAAAGAATATATTGATTGTATAGTTATGGATGGAAAAACTATAAATATATCAGAAAATAAAATGGAAGGACTATTAAATGACAAACCAAGGGCTATGGTATATATCCAATCATCAGGTGCACCGATTCCATGGATGTTAAGGTCTATTTTTAATAAAGGACTTGATTATGTAAGAGATATAATGAAGTATATAGGAATTAAGAAATTTGAGGAACTATTGGTGGATGGAACAGGTTTTACTGAAGAAGAAAGAAGAGAAGCTATAGAAGAGGCTAATAAAGAAGTAAATAAACTTATAGAAGAAATTTGGAAAAATAATTAATGTATTATAAAAACTGTTAATATTCTGCATATTAATAGTTTTTTGCGTATATATAGGATGTTTTTTTTACTAAAGTGTTTATTATAATTCCGTTGATACGATTATAATTGTGTAACCTTTAATAAACAAATAAATTATATATTTTTATTAATAAGATTACTATTTAATTTTAATATAGTTATATATTATAGAATATTGAAAAGGTTTAAAATTAGACTAAGAAAGGAGATGGATATGAAATATATGCTTGTAGAAAAAATAATATATAAAAAGTAAAATTGTATGTGTTGAGTAAGCAATGACTTATATTTAAGACTGGAATTAATTATAGGGGGAGAATTATGTTTAAGTTTAAGCGTTTAGGAACTAAAATGACTGTGTTTATAGTAGGCATAGTGTTAATAGGAATGTTAACAACTCAATTAACAACTACTATAATAATGAAACAAAATCTTAAAGAAGATACAAGTGAAAGAGGAACTACAGTAGTAGCAGAATTAGGAAAGTCCTTTGAAAAGGAGCTATTACAGTATGAAAAAGACTTAAAATTAATTGGAGAAGAAAGTGCTTTTAATAAGAAAGTGCTTAAGGATTCTGTAGCTTTAGAAGAGGTATCATCATTATTTAAGAATTATACTGAATCTAACTCACAGATATTAAGCATATATGTAGGATTTCAAGATAAAAGTATGCTTGCAGAACCTACATGGGAAGTGCCAGCAGACTATGATGTAACCCAAAGAGAATGGTACATAGAGGCATCAGAAAGTCCAGAAGATGTAATATGGACAGAACCATATATTGATGCCGACAATAATGTTCCAGTAATTACAGCAGCAAAAGCTATAGTTGAAAATGGAAAAGTAAAGGGCGTATTAGCTGTTGACTTATCTCTAGAAAACTCTTTAAACAATGTTAAAGAGCATAATGTAGGATACAAAGGTTATGCATTTTTAGTTAGCAATGAAGGAGTTGCATTATACCATCCAAAATTAATTAATGAAAACCTAAAAGAGCAACCTATGTTTGGTGAGATTTTCAAATCAGAATCAGGTTCTTATAAATTTAATGAAGGTAAGGAAGATCTAGAAGTATATTACTATACTATACCAAACTTCAATTGGAAAGTAGGAGCTGTATATAATGAGAAAGATATGCAAGCTAGTATAATTGAAATTAATAATTTTACTATGGCTATAACTTTTGTAGTGATGCTAGTATTAGCTATAATATTATTTATACTTATAAAAAGAATATCTAATCCTTTAGTTAAGTTATCTAAGGAAGCAAAGTTAGTAGCAGAAGGTGATTTAACAGTAGATATAAAATCTAAATTGAAGGATGAAATTGGACAAGTAACTAATAACTTCAATAGCATGGTTAAGGATATTAACAATATAGTATCTAATGTACAAAAATCTATATATCAAATCAATAGTGCTAGTGAAAACTTAAGTGCTATATCAGAAGAAACTACAGCTTCAACAGAAGAGATAAATGCTGCAGTTGCAGAAATAGCTAGAGATACCTCAAATCAAGCAGAGACTATTGTAGGCATAGTAGACAAGGTAGAAAAACTTAATGAATCTATTAAAGATATTAATAATATTATCAATAAAATGAATGAACTATCCAATTCTTCTACAGCAGCATCAGAATTAGGCTTAGAAAATGTAAGTAATTTAAATATAAAAATTAATGAAAACACCACTGAACTTAAGAAGGTAAATGACATATTCCAAGGATTAGTTTATAAGCTACAAGAAATAGATAAGGTTATCGATATGATAACTAATATATCTGGTCAAACTAATTTACTAGCCCTTAATGCAAGTATAGAAGCAGCCAGAGCTGGAGATGCTGGAAAAGGATTTGCTGTGGTAGCAGAAGAAGTTAGAAAATTAGCAGAGCAATCTAGTGATGCAACAAATAAGATTAAGGAATCTTTATCTAATATTAATAAAGAAACTAATAATGTGAAAAGTGCAATACTTTATGCTAATGATATAAACAAAGAAACTGCAAGTGCTGTATTAAGTACAGAACAATCTTTTAATTCTATTAATGATGAGTTACAAGAAATAGTTGAATTAATAAGAGAAACAAGTCATAGAACAGAAGATATTAATAACTATAGTGGAAATATCTTAGGTGGAGTAGAAGACATTTCAAATAATGCACAACAGAATGCATCTACCGTTGAAGAAGTTAGTGCTTCGATAGATGAACAAAGTGTTGTATTTGGAAGTATAGCACAACACTCTGAAGAATTATCACAATCTTGTCATGATTTATCACAATTAATCAATCATTTCAAAGTAAGTAAGTAGAAATATTTTTTAGACTATAATAATGAAATAAATTATGGATAAAATAAAGGGTATCTCAAGTTTTGGAGATACCCTTTATTGTTACATAGGGTTATAACAAATATTTAATAAAGTAGTTGTAGGATTTTCTATAATCACTGAATCAACTCCATAAACATCTTTAATTAACTTAGAAGTAAGAATTTCTTTAGGTGTACCATAAGCAACGATTATACCTTCTTTTAAAACATAAAGTTTGTCACAATACATTGCTGCAATATTTAAATCATGAATTGCAGCAACTACTTCTATGTTAAGATTTTTTACAATACTCATAAGCTGAATTTGATATTTTATATCTAAATGATTAGTTGGTTCATCCAAGATCAAACACTCGGTTTGTTGTGCTAATGCTCTAGCAAGAATAATACGTTGTTGTTCACCACCGGAAAGAGTTAAAAAGCTTCTATTTATAAAATTTACCATTCCTACTTTATCTAAGGCATCATAAATTATATCGTAGTCCTCTTTTGTATCTCTATCTAAAAATTTTTTATGTGGAGACCTACCCATGAGTAATATATCTTTTACAGAAAAATCAAAATTATAATTATTATGTTGAGAAAGAACAGCTAATTTTTTAGAGCTTTCTCTTACTGTAATTTTACTTAAGTCAATATCATCTAATTTTATTATGCCACTATTGGGTTTTAAGTTTCTATAGATACACTTTAATAAGGTAGACTTACCACTACCATTTGGTCCAATGATTCCTATGAATTCTTTATTATTAGCATTAATATTAATACCCTTTAGAATATCAGTATCGCCAATTTTAACTTTTATATTCTCTGTTGAAATATGCATTAATTGCTACCTCCAAATCCATAGGATTTTTTTATCATAAGCCATACAAAGCAAGGCGCACCTATCATAGAAATTAATATACCAATTGGAACCTCGGTGCCTTTTATTATAATTCTAGATAGTACATCTGCCCAAATTAGAAATATTGCACCTAGTATAGCCCCTATAGGAATTATTTTTTTATGATCTGTACCAAATAGTATTCTAACTATATGGGGAATTATAAGTCCAATAAATCCAATCATACCTGAGGAATATACTATTACACCAATCATTAAAGAAGTAATAATTAAATAAACGATTCTAAATTTATGTAAATCAGTACCTAAAGTAACAGATACTTCATCACCTAAAAGCATTAGGTTTAGAGTTCTATATTGGGTCATAAAGAATAATGTTCCTATAAAAATAATAGGGAGTATAAAANNACTACCCATAAGCCAAAAACTGATATTTTTCATTCCTTGAGAATCATTGGTAATATAAACTATAAAGCTTGAAAATGCACTACATACAGAGCTGAGAGCCATTCCAGAAAGAAGTAATTTTACAGAATTTGTTCTTCCACCTATATTAGAAAGCATTAAAACTAGCATTGAAATAGAAAAAGCGCCTATAAATCCCATTATTCCAATATAACTGCTACCTAAGCTTGTTCCAATACCGAGTAGAATTGCTAAAGTAGCCCCAAGGGATGCTCCAGAAGATATTCCTAAAATATAGGGGTCGGCTAACGGGTTTTTAACAATTGCTTGCATTACAATTCCAATTACGGATAATCCCATTCCAACGGCTATAGCTAAAACTATTCTAGGCATTCTAATCAACCATATAACATCTACTTTAGCAGCACTTGTAGAGAGCTCACCTATACTAAAAAGTTTATAAAGAATAATCCCATATACTTCTTTCATGGATATATTTACTGAGCCAATGGTAACAGCTAGTCCTATTGAAAGAATAAGTATTATTAAAAGAACANNAAATAGGCATTCTCTTAAAAATATTAGAATATCTAGTTCCGTGTAAATTTTTATTTTTAATCATCATAATTACTACTTACCTAAAGTTCCATATAAACCTTGAGAAAAGGTATTTATTCCATCTATAGTTCTGATGCCACTAGAATACATTTCTCCTAAAGATATAGGATATACTCTTTTATTTTTAATAGCTGAAAGTGTTTGAAGAGACTCATCCTTTAAAATTTTATCTACTTCTTGTTGAGGAATGTTTTCATCGCCTCTATCCATATATACCACAAATATACAATCAGGGTTAAGCGTTATTAAGTCTTCTTTACCAATACTGTTTCCTTCAGGACTAAGTAAATTGGCACCAAGTTTTGTTATCATATCACCAGCTAAAGTGCTAGTTCCATAAGTGCTGATTTTATCATCAAAGAATTCTACAACTAAAGCATTTTGCTTTTCCTTATCTTTAACTGAATTGGCAGTATTTTCAGCGGCTTCAGTAATTTTATTCACTAGAGCTTGTGCTTTATCTTCAACATTGAAAATTTTTCCTAAGTTTAATATGTCAGTAATTTCATTATCAATAGTTTTCTCTTCAGCAACACCACTATTTAAAGACATATATGTATTAGTACCATTATCATTCCAATAAGATACATCACCAAGATTTTTATCCTTAAAAAGTGAATACCAGCCAAGAATGAAGTCAGGTTCGGACATAACCACAGTTTCTTTTGAAGGCGTAAATTCTTTTAGGTAATTAATTTTTTCAAAAGCAACCCTATATTCTTCCTTTACAGGATGGTCAAGACCAGCTGCAGCCACTATTTTATCTTCAAGACCTAAAGCAAGAAGGGTTTCTATAGAGTTTTGATATACAGCAAAAACTTTTTCAGGCGCTTTATCAAAAGTTAGTTTTATAGGTTCTTTTTTGAAGTTATAAGTTTCAATTGTTACTGGATAATGAGAATCTTTAGATTCATTTTGAGATAAATTAGATTTCTCAGAAGAAGTGTTTTTATCAGATTTGTTATTACTACAACCTACTAGACTAAGGATAAGTAATAAGCTCAATAGAAGTGAAGTGATTTTTTTAAAGTGTTTCATTGTAATTCTCCTTTAACATTATAATTATAATCAGTTAAATATTATAATTTGTATGAATATAAGGATACTCTTGATAAAACCATAGACAAAAGCATAGTTGTCATGGCGAATATCACTCTTTACTCGAAGAGTATCGATATTTTTAATATTGGTAAGTATCCTGACTTATAGATCATTATATTAATTAACCTTCCCAAACAAAAGTTCAGTGGTATAAACAATTAATATTCCCTAATTACAGTAGCGGTACTGTGTGGAAATTTCATCCATCTTCCTTTAAAACCAATATCATTCATATACTATTATATTTCAACAACCCATACTTTATCATAGTTGAGAAAGGTTGTCAATGAATAAAAAGGAAGAAATCTTTAAATTTCCAGCAGGCGTAAATTCTATACTGAATATATTATTAAAAGTAACAAATAATAGAATTGTAGGTATATCTATCATGGAAGATGAATAGTGAATATGTAATAATAAATATTGATTAATAAAAATTATTAGGTTATAATGGAAATATATAAATAAGAGATTTAAGGAGGAATATGAAATGTCACTAGAAAAAATCGTATGTTTATGCAACGGGGTTACTTATGCTGGAGTAAGAGAGGCTATGGCTCAAGGAGCTAGATCAGTACAAGATATTCAAGCTACTACAGGAGCAGGAGATGTTTGTGGAGGATGTATTGAAAGAATTGAAAAAATACTAGGGGATGTATGCACATGTAGAAATGTTTCTACTGAAGAGGTAGCAAAAGCAATACAAAATGGAGATACTACTGTAGAAAAGGTAGGTGTAACTACAGGGGCAGGAACAGCATGTGGAAAATGTAAATGTGTTATTGAGAGTTTAATTGACTCAAATAAATAATATGTTTTAATGTTACAAACAACTTCATTGGATGTAAATATAAAATCTTAAAATATAGTGTATTGAAATGTGATTTATAGTAATACTATTATAGAATAATTACATTATATATGATTAATCACGTTAATCATATATGTCTATATTAAGGAGGAAAAATAAATGTCAGAAAATAGAATTGTATGTACTTGTCAAGATGTAGACTATAATACTATAAAGAAAGCCATTGAAGATGGTGCTAAGACAGTAGATGATATAATGGAAGCTACAGGAGCAGGAACTGTTTGTGGAGGATGTATTAGTGAAATAGAAGAAATTCTCCAAGAATTAAAAAAATAATTAATATAAATTTTTAGGTCTATATTGATATATAAAGTAGTTATATCAATATAGGTCTATTTTTTATAATTTCAACTTTGAAATCTTAACATTATCTTTATATAGTAAATAAGTATCTTAATACAAAACTTATTAATATATTGTTAAACTAATAATATAAAGATATATTAGAAATAGGAGTTGAGGCAACATGAAAACTAATCATAAAGAAAATAAATTTAAATTTTATATGGACAAGGCTATTTTAGAATTAAAAAATAGGAATTATGAATCAGCTAGAGGCTATATTTTTAAGGCTATGATGATAGATGATTCAGCTCCGGAAATTCACAATTTATTTGGAATATTTTATGAATTGAATAAAAATATAGATTTAGCGCATAAGCATTATAGTGCATCATACTCACTTAATGCTACATTTAGACCAGCAAGGAATAATCTACAGAGAATCAGTGACTTTTCATATAAATATAGTACCTGTAATATTGATTATGGAAATAATGAAGAAAATATTGAAAAACAATTGTATACAGTAATTTATGATGAAAATAACATAGGTAGATTTGTGAAAATAAATTGATATTAAATATGAATTAATGATAATTAATACAACTTATAGTAATTGTCTTTAACCTTTTTTAGAAATATAATTAATACTTGCAAGGGAGATAGATACAATGAAATATGATAAAAATATATATAATTATGATGATAAAGAAATAGGTAAAAAGACATATTGGATTAGAGATTTATTAAAAACTATGTTAATAATGATTTTTAGCACACTGATATCTATCATGTTTGGAAAATTTGGTTTTAACGAGTCCAACATTATTCTCATATTTATACTAGGAGTAATATTCACAGCTAGAAGCACAGAAGGATATTTTTATGGTACTATTGCATCAATAATAGGAGTATTAGCTTTTAATTTTTTCTTTACAGTACCTTATTATACTTTTAGAGCATATAGAAGTGATTATCCTATAACTTTTTTAGTAATGCTACTAGTAGCTATAATTACAAGTATGTTGACGTCTAAGGTCAAAAGGGAAGCCAAAATTGCATATATAAGAGAACGTAGAATTAGATTATTATATGAAAATAACAAGAGGTTACTAATAGCCAGAAATAAAAATCAGATAATTAAATTGTGTGGCGAAAGTTTAGTAGATATGTGTAATAGAACTGTTATGATAATTGTTAAAGATTCTAAAAATAATTTAATTGATCCAAGAATATATGGTGAAGAAAGGGATGGAGGAGATGGCAACATATTTAAGTCATCTTTGGAGAAAAATATATTAGAAGAAGCATTCAAACTAGAGCGTGCGGTTGGAATAGGTACGAATTATTGTAGCGAAAGTAGTGTTTATTACTATCCAATAAAAGGCCAGCATCATGTATTAGGAGTAATATGTATGAACTGCTTCCAAAAGGGTGAACTAACATCAAATGAAAAAATAACAGTAGCAGCTATATCAGCCCAGGTGGCATTGGCTATTGAGAGGGAAGAGTTGTTTGAAAAAAATGAAAAAGTAAATTTAGATGCAGAAAGGGAACGATTAAGAGGAAATTTGTTAAGATCCATATCTCATGATTTAAGAACTCCCCTTACAAGTATTATGGGTTCAGCATCAACTATTCTTGAGAATTATGATTTATTGGACAAAAGCATACAAAAGGAACTTTTACAAAATATCTGTGAAGACACTAGTTGGCTTATTCACTCGGTTGAAAATATATTAAGTATGACTAGGGTTGATGAGGGAAAGCTTGAAATAAAAAAAGAGCCTGAAATAATTGAAGAAATCATTACACAAGCAATTTCTAGAGTAAGAAAATTTGCAGATAATCGTAATATTAAAATAGATTTACCAAGAGAGATGGTTTTGATATCTGTAGATTGGGTGTTAATTGAACAAGTTTTTGTGAATTTAATTCATAATGCAATAAAGTATACACCTGATAATTCAGAGATAAAGATTAAATTAGAGGATATAGGGAGTAAAGTGATTTTTGAAGTTTCAGATAATGGAAATGGTATACCGAAAGAAGATTTACCTAATATATTCACAAGATTTTACACAAAATCAAAAGTAAAACATATAGAAAATAGGGGGATAGGATTAGGGTTAGCAATATGTAAATCCATAATTAAAGCTCATAATGGAGAAATGGAAGCTTTTAATAATGAGTTAGGTGGAGCTACATTTAGATTTAGTATACCTAGAGAAGAAGGAGGCATATATGGAGATAAAACCATTAATTTTAATTGTAGAAGATGATAAACCTATAAGTAAATTTATAAGGGTATCTATGGAAACACAAGGTTATAAATGTATAGATACTAAATATGGAGATGCTGCTATATCTTTAGTTTTTTCTATGAATCCAGATATAGTAATTCTAGATTTAGGACTTCCAGATATGGATGGATTACAAGTTATAGACAAAATTGTAGGTAAAACGAAAGCTAAAGTAATTGTAGTATCTGCCAGAGGACATGAAAGGTCAAAAGTTGAAGCTTTGGACTGTGGAGCTGATGATTATTTAACAAAGCCATTTAGTGTTTCTGAGCTTTTAGCTCGAGTTAGAGTAGCTCTTAGAAATCAAAATAAAGATATGCATAATCAGAATAATAAATCAAAAGTATTTGAAATTAGAGGGTTTAAAATAGATTTTGATAGACATAGAGTATTTGTAGAAGGTAAAGAAATACATTTAACACCTATAGAATATAAATTGATTGAATTAATGTCAAGGTATTCAGGAAGAGTTTTAACTCATAAATTTATTGTAAATGAAATATGGGGAGGGTATTGTGAAAATGAAACACAATCTCTTAGAGTGTTTATGGCAAGTATAAGAAGAAAGATAGAAAAAGATCCAGCAGAACCACAATATATAAAGACTGAAGTAGGCGTAGGATACAGGCTAGTAGATGAATAAATACACAGATTAAATATGTTATATCTAATGTAATTATTAAAATTAGATATAACATATTTTTATGCATATAATTTGTCAACTTAACTCAACCATATTATTAATACAATTTAATGATATATTTATGTTTTAATGATTATCTTAACACAATCTTTATATTTTAGATAGTAATATATTTATATACAGTAATAGTAAGAATAGAAATGTTTAAACTAACGTATGAATTTTAAAATTAATAATAAATAAAAAATGATGTTAAGGAGTGCATTAAATTATGAAAAGAAAATCTTCAGATTATCTAATAGTAGCAGGATGTAGTAAGTTTGGAGCTAATATAGCATCTATGTTATCGGCAAGAGGAAAGTCTGTTATTATTATAGATATAAATAAAAATTCATTTAGAAAACTTTCACCAGACTATAGTGGTTATAAAATTGAAGGAGATGCTACAGATATAGACGTTTTAATAGAAAGTGGAATAGAAATAGCAGGAACATTAGTGGCTGCTACAGGTGATGATAATACGAATATTATGATTGCTGAAATAGGAAGTAAGATTTTTGGAGTAGATAAAGTGGTATCTAGATTGTATGATACGGAGAAAGAAGTTGTATATGATGAATTTAATGTGAATATTATCAGACCTACTCAACTAACCATAAGGGAGTTTGAAAACATTAATAATAATGATATGGATAAAATATGTATAACAGATTTTGCGAAGAAAAAAACAAAGAACATCATGGGGGCACTATAATGAATATTTTAATAATAGGTGGAAAGAAGAAAGCTGACTTTTTAATGAAATCTCTTATAGATAAAGGGAATAAAATAACTGTGATTCATGATGATTACGAGTACTGCAAAACTTTATCTCGTAAATATGATGAAGAAATTATTTGTGGTGATGCAACTAAAATGTATATCCTTGAAGAAGCTAAGATAAATAGTATGGATATGGTAATTGCAATGACTCCAAAGGACTCTGACAATTTAGTTATATGCCAATTAGCTAAAAATATATACGGGGTTAACAAAACTTTTGCAACAGTTGCTGATCCTAAAAATGTTAAAGTATTTAAACAGTTAGGAGTAGATATAGTTATTAGTGCTACTTATGTTGTATCAAGGATTATAGAACAAATGGCTACAGTTAATGATATATATAATTATATTCCCATTGAGGATGGAAAAGCTAGCATAATGGAAGTTATTATAAAAGAACATTACTCCTTATGTGGTAAATATATTAAAGATATTAAATTTTCTCAAGAAGCTATTGTAGGATGTATTATTAGAGATGGGAATATAATTATTCCAAATGGGAATACTAAAATTTTTGCAGAAGATAAATTTTTAATTATATCCTCTACACAAATGCAAGATAACATAATTAAATCATTAGTTGGAGGTAAGGGGCAAAGTGAAATCATGTAGTAATAATAGCACAAGCTATAAGATAATATTTGCGCATATAGGAATTTTAATGATTATAATAGGAGCCATAATATTACTTCCTTTGTTAATATTAATTGCATACCCACATGAAGTAAAATATGCTCCGACTTTTATTATTCCATCTATTATATCTATGGGTATTGGAATTTTATTAAGTAGACTTGTTGATTTTAAAAAGTGCAGCAATATATCATTAGGAGGAGATGCAATAATTGTAGTAGCTACTTGGATTATTGCTACAATTTTTTCATCAATGCCATTTATATTACTAGGAGAGTTTAATTTTACTCAGGCATATTTTGAAGCTGTTAGTGGNNGATGGACAACCACTGGATTGTCAGTGGTAAATGTTGAAAATATACCTAAAATTTATCTTATACATAGGAGTATAATGCAATTTTTTGGAGGCGTAGGCATAGTGCTTGTAATGGTGTCTGCACTATCAGCTACATTTGGTATGAGGCTTTATAATTCAGAAGGTCATTCAGATAAACTATTACCTAATCTAATTAAATCATCTAGAATGATATTGACAATTTATGTGGGATATGTTTTATCAGGAACTATATTATATTATATTTTTGATATGCCGCTATTTGATGCTTTAAATCACTCTATTGCAGCATTATCTACAGGCGGTTTCTCAGTAAGAGGCAATAGTATAGGAGAATATAATAGTTTTTCCATAGAGCTAATAACTATAATTTTAATGCTTTTAGGAACTACAAATTTTGCAGCTCACTTGCTTCTTTTGAAGGGAAAGTTTAAAAAATTTTTTAAACTTGGAGAAGTAAGATTTATGCTTATATTGCTTGGAGTTACAATACCTTTAGTCACTTTTGTTTCATTAAATAGATTATACGGAAGTTTATCCAGAGCATTAAGAGTAGCTGCTTTTGAACTTGTTTCAGCACTTTCAACTACAGGATTTTCAACGGTTGGATATGGGAAGTGGCCTAGTTTTGCTATTTTAGTTATGATAAGTTTAATGGTTATAGGCGGAGGAGCAGGATCTACTGCTGGTGGAATAAAACTTAATAGAATATATTTGATAATGAAAAGAATGATTTGGAATTTAAAAAGAAAGTTTAAGCCTGAGCATGTGGTAAGTGAAGATAGTATATATAAGCCAGAGGGGAAAGTTTATATAGATGATAGTAATATATTAGATGCTTCAAACTATGCTTTTGCTTATATAATATTATTTATTATTGGAACTGGAGTTATAACTGCATATGGATATCCTCTTCAAGATGCTATGTTTGAATTTGCATCATCATTAGGTACTGTTGGGTTATCGGTTGGAATAACAGGGATATCAGCGCCATCAGCTATATTATGGATAGAAATTTTAGGAATGTTATTTGGGAGACTAGAGATATGGGTAATATTTATTGCTATAGTGAAAATATTTAAGAGAAATAATTAATATAAGTTTAAATATCCAATAATAGATATACTGTTATTGGATATTTAAACTTTTAGATTTAACTACTGGTTTTTCATCTCATTTTTAACATCATTTTTTAATTCTTTAGCTATTGTTTTTCCTCCAACCATAGCTTTATTGTACAGGTTTTTAGCTAATTGACCTTCTTCTCTAACTTCATCTTTCATTTGATTTTTAAGGTCGTGAACAAATTTCTTATTTGAAATAAACTCTTTAATATCTTCCTTTTTTTCACCATACTGAATTTTAACTTCATTATACATATCCTTAACTTCACTAGTAACTTTATTCATACCTTCTTTAACTTCATCACCTATTTTATTCATAAAAATCGCCTCCCATAAAATTATTTTAAATGAAATTTGGTATCATATAGTAGAAATAATTATAAAAAATAAAAGTAAAATTTAATTCTATTTTCTATATAGTTTACTCAAAATACAAAATAATATTTAATGAATTTAATGGATATTCAATTTTAAAATTTAACTAATAAATTTAAATGATTATATTGAAAAATATAGTGATAGAATATACTCATTCCATGTATTTATAAAATAAATAACCATATATTAATCTATATGAAAAAAATACTATAAATGTATTATTAAGTAATAAATTTATAAAAAGTAATATGTATATTTTAAAAACATAGAAAATATGGTATACTAAACATGGATTGAGTATACATGACTTGAAGTATTAGGTTTGAACTAGAATAATGTTCATGTAGAGAATATAGTATAGCTAATATAGTTAAAAATTTAACTATTCTAATGAATCTAATATAAATAGATAGCAACAAATAGCAACAAATAGCTACATAAAAAATATAACTATTTGCTGATATAAAGAAATCCATATATTTATTAAGGGGGAAAGAAAATGTTTAAAAAATTTACAAATGGTTGCGTTAAATTAGTTCAAAATTACCTACCAGATCCATTTTTATTTTGTATCATTTTAACTTTCATAATCTTTATTTCAGGTGTTTTATTTACAGGACAATCTCCATTATCTATGATTATTCATTGGACAAATGGATTTTGGAGTTTATTAGCATTTGCAATGCAAATGGCATTGGTTCTTGTTTTTGGTCATACTTTAGCTAGTGCACCAGCATTTAAAAAAATCACAAAGAAACTAGCTAGAATCCCCAAAACACCAACTCAAGCAATCTTATTAGTTACTTTTGTATCTTCTATAGCATGTATATTAAACTGGGGGTTTGGATTAGTTATAGGAGCAATATTTGCAAAAGAACTTGCAAAGGAAGTAGATGGTGTTGACTATAGGCTTCTAATAGCTTCAGCTTATTCAGGTTTCTTATTATGGCATGCTGGACTATCAGCATCAATTCCATTAACTCTTGCTACTGGTGGAGAATCTTTAGTTAAAGCTACATCAGGAGCAGTAAGTGCTGCAGGAGTACCAACTACCGAAACTATATTTTCACTATGTAATTTAGTTATAGTAGGAGTTTTAGTAGTAACTTTACCACTTATAAATAGAGCTATGCACCCGGATAAAGGCAATATTGTAGTTATAGACAAAGGCTTATTAGAGGATGAAAAAGCATTTGTAGAGATGCCAAAGGAAAATATGACTCCAGCTGATAAGTTAGAAAATAGTAAGATAGTTACTTGGTTAATTTCAATAATGGGATTTACCTATATAATATATTATTTTATTACTTCAGGATTTAATTTAAACCTTAACATAGTAAACTTTATATTTTTATTTTTAGGTATTTTGTTACATGGAACTCCTAAGCGATTTATAAATGCTTTAATGGAGGGTGCTAAAGGAGCTGGTCCTATATTACTTCAGTTCCCATTTTATGCAGGTATAATGGGAATGATGACAGGAGCTAATGCAGAGGGAATATCTTTAGCAGTATTAATGTCAAATGTGTTTGTAACTATTTCTAACAAAGTTACATTTCCAATGTTCTCATTTTTAAGTGCAGGATTAGTTAATTTTTTTGTACCATCTGGTGGTGGACAATGGGCTGTACAAGCACCTATCATGATGCCAGCTGGAGCAGAACTTGGAGTAAGCACAGCTAAAACAGCAATGTCAATTGCTTGGGGAGATGCATGGACAAATATGATTCAACCATTCTGGGCTTTGCCAGCACTTGGAATAGCAGGTCTAGGGGCAAAGGATATTATGGGATATTGTATAATAGATTTATTATACTCAGGAGTGATAATTACAGTAGGCCTTACTGTTATAGGTATGTAGAATTAATTTATAAATCTATATACCTAGAATAAATACTGTCTATAATATAATACAAAGGACTTTTATAAAAATATATAAATAATCTTATATAAAATATTGAGCATATACTTTAATATTACGAGGGGTTTTAGCCTTAATAATATAAGTACTTGCTCAATTTTTTTTCAAACTGATTTATTTTTTTATAAATTAGCTAGTTTACAATCAGATTACCTACTCCTACATTTAAATCAAAGGTGTATATATCTTCACCAGAAGTTTTGGCATTTATATCTATACTACCTATACCAGTAGAAGTATCTAGCTTTACAGGAGAATTATTTGGAATAGATATAACAGTTTTACCTACACCACCATCATAAGTTAAGTCTCCTCCAACTTCAGCAAAGATAATGGAAAGATTACCTACACCACCATCAATATCTATATCACCACATTTACTAGAAAGATCTATGGTTGTATTTCCAACTCCTTGTTCAAGCTTTAGATCTTGAAAAACTATATCTTTCAAGGTAAGATTTCCAGCACCACCTTCAATCTTTAATTTATTAATATTTATTCCATTAATAGAAATATTACCAGCACCACCATGTAATTCTAAATCTTTATTAAAACCTTTAGGAATATTAATAGTAATTTCTCTAGATGTAGATTTATTAAAAAAACCTAAGTTTATAGAGGAATTTACACCATGTTCTTTAATATTGAGGGTATTTCCAATAACATCAATTGTGGTTTTATCTACAAAGGAATTAGATCCCCTGCAAGTTATAGTAAAATCTGAACTGTCAACAGAGTTAATATTTACATTAGAAGCATGGATTTCAATATCTATATCTTCTATATTTTTCATAGGAATGGTTTTGGATATGCCTTCATCATAAGTGGTTAAATTTCCATTATTATCAAAGTCATCAAAGTTATTACTAATATCATCTAAATTATCTAGAAAGTCTGTACCTAGATTCCCAAAAAATTTATCATTATTAAAATTCACTGAACTACTATTCTTAGGTCGAGATTTCACACCAAACTCTACATTACAACCCACAAGAAGAGTAGTCGTAAGGATTAGAGTAGGAATTATAATAAAAAGTTTCTTTTTCATAAAAACACCTCTATTTTAATAAATTAATTAAATTATATCTAGTTTTTTGTCTATTCTATTGGCAGCAACCAATTGAAGTATAATTAGGGCTAATATATCTATAATTATTGCAAATATATCTAATTCAATAGCTCCATATTTACCTATGGTCATATATATATAAGGTAAAAAGTACAATATTAAATTAGCTATAAAGGAGTAAATAATATTTCCAACAATACTAGCACCTATTACAGCTAATACACATAAAGCAGTACTTTTAATATAGGAACCTAGTATTGCGATTAATGCAGTTATAATTAAATAACTTATAATAGTACCTAAGGAGATAGATAATGAAATATTAAGAACTATGGATGGAAAATTGCCAGAGTTAACCATAGCACCTAAAGCTACAATTATAGTAATAAAAAGATTTATAAAAATTAATTCTAAAAGATTACCTAGAATAAAATCTATACCAGATATAGGAGCTAAAAATAAAAGTCGCCCATATTCCTTTGATAATTGCATAGAAAATATTATTATATGAGCTATGAAATTCGTAGCGATAAGAATTGAAATAGCTGGTATTAGGTCTAATCCTTGAGTGAACTTAGACAAAAATGAACTTGACCCAAGAGCTAAAACTAGAATAATAGCTTCTATTAAATACATAATTCTCAAGGTTCTAAAAGAATATTTAGCTATACTGAAAATATTTTTTATTTTAATTGATTTACTTTTAATTATTTTATTTTCCATAATATTCACCTACTCTGCAAATACCTTTCTATATATTTTGTCTATAGATGTACCGTACTTTATACGTAATTCTTCTGCATCGCCTTTTTCAATTATTGAGCCATCACCTAAAAATATTACTTCATCAAAAATCTGCTCAAGCTCTCCTACATAATGAGTTGTAATTATCATTGAAGCGTTACTATCTAAATTATCTATAATTGCATTAATTATCTTATCTCTACTTATAATATCAACTCCAAAAATAGGCTCATCAAGGATATATAAGTTACAATTTCTACTTAAGGTTAGGCTAAGAGCAACCTTTTCTAACATTCCCTTAGATAGTGATTTAAGTTTTGCATCTGTTTGGATATTCATAAATTTTAATAAGCTTAAAGCTTTAGATTCATTAAAATCATAAAAGAAATCTTTATAAAACTTAAGAGCATCATTTACCTTCATCCACTTAAATAGATAATCTTTTTCCTGTAGGTATGAAACAAACTGTTTAGTTTCCCTTCCAACTGACATGCCGTTAATAGTTACAGTTCCTAGAGTGGGTTTAAAAAGTCCAGATATAACATTTAACAAGGTTGTTTTTCCTTGACCGTTTGGTCCAAGGACTCCAAGAACTTTTCCTTTTTTCAAGTTAAAACTTATTTCATTTAAAATATGCTTAGCTCCAAAATTTTTGGATAGAGCAGTTATTTCTAGTACATTATCACAAAATGTGTTTAAATCAACATTATTTAAAAGTTCATCTTTAGTTACTATGGTAGTTGCGTCATTATTCAAGACTATTCCTCCTCATACATATTCATAATTAGTTCTAAAATTTCTTCTTTTGAAAACCCTAAGGTTTTACTTTTGTGGATAAAATCCCTTAGTAATTCTTTAGAATATTCTTTTCTTAGGTTATCTATTATAGTTTCATCCTCTGTTAAAAATTTTCCGATACCCCTTTGAGTATTTATTAATCCTTCATTTTCAAGTTCAGAATAAACTCTTAATATAGTGTTTGGGTTAACTTTGAGTTCACTGGCATAATCTCTAACAGACAATAATCTCTCCCCCTTTTTTAGTTCTCCAGAAACAATTTTCATTTTCATGTAATTTTTTATCTGAATATATATAGGTTCCTTTGAGTTTAATTCTAACTCCATTTCATCACCTCATCTTATCAGTTATAGTGTATTAATTACATGATACACTAATACTGGTTTAAATGGTATTGCGAAAAAATGCCATATAGTCTGATTAGAGTAGAATAGATATAAATAACTCTTATTTTCTTTAATTCATAAGTAAATAGCTAATTTAAAAGATAAAATACTACAAAATAATCTAATATACAATAATTCGTTTCACTAATTTGTTGCTATATATTGTAATATATTACTTTAAAATGTATAATTGGTAGTGTGAATATACACTTTTAAAGAAATATGTAGATACAATAGAAATGAATATACATATATGATTAAAAAGTTATAAAAATTAATTTTTATAATAATTTTAGTACAGTGAGGAAAGTTATAATAAAGGGGATGGAAGTTTATGGAACAGGTTTTTAATAGTCTAGATGAAATGATATTAGTAGTTGATAGTAAAGAAAAAGTTCTATTTGCAAACTCTAAGTTAATGGAACGGTTTGAATTAAATGAAAAAGACTTACAAAAATCTTATAGAGACATAGCTTTACAAAAAAATAGGGATATACTAAGGGAACTTATATGTAATTTTGAAAAGTATACTAATAGAGTTATAGAGTATACGCTTTCTTTACAAGGGTTAGATAAAATTCACTGTGATATAAATGTTAACAAAGGAATGTGGTACGGAGAGTCAGCTTTTTTTGTTACGTTAAAAGAAAAAGAAATATATAGTAAAAAGAATTTAGAAATACTTCTAGACAATCTACCCTATAGCATGTGGATGAAGGATGTTGAGGGTAAATATATATATGCAAATACTCAATATGTAAAAAACTTGGATGTTGATAAGGAGAGGGTTATAGGATCTTATGATTGGAACTTTTGTGATGGAGACCAATGTGATTATTCAAGTGAAACAGATCATGAAGTACTTGTTAACAAAAGACCAATATTATATGAAAGAGTGATTCATAATTCAGAAGGTGATATGTGGCTTGAAACTTATAAGTCTCCAATATTAGATGAGTATGGAGAAGTAAAGTATATAATTGGTGTTTCAAGGGATATAACTTTTAATAAAAAAGTAGAATTAGAATTATTGGATAATCATAAACAATTTTGCGCTTTATATGAAGTATTAAGTAATAGCTATAATGAAATAAGTGGAAGATTTGATAATTTAAAAGAAGATATTATCCAAAAACTAGGTGTGGATGATATAAATATATGGACTTATGACGATAAGGAAGGTAAACTTAACTGTAAATGTTAT
Source organism: Clostridium sp. UBA5119 (assembly GCF_002414285.1). Taxonomy (NCBI): domain Bacteria; kingdom Bacillati; phylum Bacillota; class Clostridia; order Eubacteriales; family Clostridiaceae; genus Clostridium; species Clostridium sp. UBA5119. Next base: position 32,365 of record NZ_DHYX01000084.1, read on the forward strand.
CTAGGAAAGTATAATGAAAGAGATATTGATAATATAGAACTTCCAATAACTTATGAAGAATTGGAGGGGTTTTTTGAAGAAGAAGGAGCAGAGGGAATAAAACTCTTATGTGATAGAAAAAACTATCCTAATAAAGACATATTAGAAAAAAAAGGTGTTAAATTTGTTGGAGTATATAAACTTGAATATAATAATAGAATTATCGGTGTAATGAATTTCTTATACAGTAAAATAGATGATAAAAAACTAAATAACCATAATTTTATAAAAGTATTGTGTAATCAAATCGCAGTAATAATAAAAAATCATAGTTTATCTAAAGAAATTAAATTAGAACTAAAAAAACGTATGGAAACAGAAAGTGAATTACAACTATTTTTAGATACAGCCATTGATTTAATGGTTATAATTGGTGATAATGATAAACATAGAAAGTTAAATTCAGGGTGGGAAAAGACCTTAGGATGGAGCAAAGAGGAACTTTCAAAGATGAAGTGGACAGATATAATTTACCCAGAGGATTTAGAATTAAAGAATGAATTTATAAAAAAATTAAAGACAGAAGAAAAGATAATGAGTTTTAAGATTAGACTTATGTGCAAAAATGGAGATTCAAAGTGGATTCAATGGAATAGTAGATATTTAAAAAGTAGAGGAATATCTATATGTACAGGTAAGGATGTAACAGAGCAGCATCAGCTAGAAGAGCAAAGAAAAAATTATGAAGAAGCAATAAAATTAGAGAAAATTAAGGGTGAATTTTTCTCTAATATATCCCATGAATTTAAAACTCCTTTAAATATTATTCTTACAACTATGCAACTTATAAATAGTAATATAGAAAAAGAGCGTATTTGTGCTGATAAAGGGGTGGCTTTAAAAAGGTACATGAATTCTATTAAACAAAATTCTTATAGATTATTAAGACTTGTTAATAATTTAATAGATATAACTAAGATAGATGCAGGGTATTATAAGTTACAACTTGAAAATCATAATATTGTTAATGTAGTGGAAGATATTACGATTTCTGTAGCTCAATATGTAGAAAATAAAGGGATAGAATTAATATTTGATACAGAAATTGAAGAAGAAATAATTGCTTGTGATCCAGACAAAATTGAGAGAATAATGCTTAATTTATTATCCAATGCAATTAAATATACAAAGGTAAATGGAAGAATTGAAGTATATTTAGGTATTGAAGATGGAAAAGTCTTTATATCAGTTATGGATAATGGAGAAGGAATAGAAAATGAAAAGGTAAATTTAGTATTTAATAGATTTATTCAAGCGGATGACACTTCAGAAAGAAGATATGAAGGTAGTGGAATTGGATTATCACTGGTTAAATCCTTAATTGAAATGCATGGTGGTAGCATTAATGTGACAAGTAAGGTTGGTGAAGGTACTAAATTTACATTTTATCTTCCAATAAGGATTGTAGAAATGGAGGAGGACGAAAAAGACCATGTGCCTCATAAAAGTGAAATGATAAGTTCAAAGGTAGAAAAATGTAATATAGAATTTTCGGATATATACAATTAATGTGACTCCTAAAATCATTATTAGAAATTTTATTTTAGTTTATTATTTAGTAGTATATAAATATTATGCTATAATAATGTTTATATTACTAAAAGATAAAATATAAATTATAAGGAGTTGTGTTGCTTCATATCATGATGGATAGAAGCGTATATTATGAATAAGACTAGAAAAATTATTTTTGAGGCTGCAATAAAAGTATTTTCAAGCAATGGTTACGAGAGTGCCACTATGGATGAAGTAGCAAGCGAAGCTGGAGTTGCAAAGGGAACTTTATATTATCACTTTAAAAGTAAAGAGGAATTATTTTATTTTGTTGTTCAGACAGGAATTGATTTAATAAACAGTGAAGTTGAAGAATCCATAAAAGAAATAAGTGACCCTATAGAAAGATTGAAGGAATCTGCTAGGGTTCAGTTAAAATATGTGTATATTAATAAGGATTTATTTAGAGTAATAATGAGTCAGGTATGGGGACAAAAGGAACGTCATGAAGAAATAAGAGAGCAGGTAATGAACTTAATTAATATGAATTCTAAATTTTTAGAAGGAATTACAAAAAGTAGAAATATTTCTGACGAAGATTCGGATATATTAAGTTACTGCTTTATAGGGGTATTATTTTCATCTGCACTCTATGAAATTATAAATAATGACAATTATAATCATGATGAAGTAGTAGAAAAATTTATGGATTATATTAACTATGACATAAGGTTATCTTGAGATATGAAATATAAATAAAAAATAATATACAATTTTAATAGAAGAGTTTTCTAGCTAAGATAATAGCAAGTTAGAAAGCTCTTTTTAATATTTTTGAAAAGGATACCAATAAAAAAATTTTTTTATAATATTGACTAGTCAGTTTAAAAATAGTATATATATAATATTGACTGTAAAGTATAAAAAATTAAAGAAGGTGATAGTGTGAACTTTTTAAAAATTGCCGGTGAGGATATTAAAAGCATTTTTAAGAACAGATTCATAAGAGTATCGGTTATTGCAATTATTATAGTACCATTACTATACTCATTATTGTACTTAGATGCCTTTTGGGATCCTTATGCACGAATTCAGGACATGACCATAGCCGTAGTCAATGAAGATGGTGGTGCCTTACTTGATGGAGAACAGGTAAACTACGGTGAAGATATTGTAGAAAACCTAAAGGGAAATGAAGAGGTTGGCTGGGATTTCACTAGCAATGAAAAAGCCAACGAAGGTTTAGAAAAACAAGGGTATTATGCTAAATTTGTAATTCCAGAAGATTTTTCAAAAAGCGTTGTGGCTGCAAAAGAAGGTAAGCCTCAGATAGCAGATTTACAATTTGTCTGTAACGAAAAGAAAAACTTTTTAGCAGCTCAAATCAATTCACAGGTTGAAAAGTTACTAAAAGAAGAAATTGTAGGAACAATTTCAAACAACTATGTCACCGTTGCTTTTGATAAATTATATGAAGCAAAAGATGGATTTATAAAGGCAGCTGATGGAAGTGAAAAACTTTATAATGGAATTGGTGAACTAAATGAAAAGGTACCTATGCTAGCGGAAGGTGCTAATAAGCTTGGAGATGGTTCATCACAATTAAAGGATGGACAAGGTGCTCTTAACTCTGGAATAAAGTCAATAAATAATGGCTTATCAGAAGTTAATAGTAAGGTGCCAACTTTAGGTTCAGGTGTAGAAAAATTATATAATGGTTCACAGGAATTGAAAAATGGACTAGGAATTGCAGCAAATGGATCAAATGCATTAGCAGCAGGAAGTGAAAGTCTTTATAGTGCATTTGGTAATACAATTTATCCAGCTGTAAATTCACTTAAAAATGGAGCTAATGAGCTAAATGGTGCTTTAAAAGCTGGAAAAGGTAGTGTAAACACTTTAAAAGAAGGTGGAGCAGGATTAAAAACAGCTAGTGATAAAATAGTGGTAGCATCATCAGGTATAAATACTGGATATCAATCAGTTGTAGATGGAGTTGATCAGCTTATAAGTGGTGTTAATACATCTTCAGCAGCAGTGAAGGATATAGTTACAAGTATTGAAGCTGCAGTTAAATCAAATCCTGAAGTAGCAAAAGATCCCAATATTCAAGCTGCACTTGTAAATATACAAGCTTTGAACAAAGCTACTAGTGAAACACCAAAGCAGATACAAGAATTAAAAGAAGGAAGTAAGAAGTTTGGTGATAGCCTAGGAACGTTTAATGGTGTTGTGAATGGGTACACTGGTAGTGTTAAGAAATTTGCAACAGGTACAGTAGCTTTAACAGATAGCGTGAATGACATGGGTGTAGCAGTAAACAAAATAAGTGGAGGCTTAAATTCCTTAGAAGCTGGACTTAACGAAAATACTAAAGATTCCTTTGGAGCTGGATTAAAATCATTATCAGACAATATGTTTGCTTTAAATTCAGGAATTAATAAGTTAAATGGTGGATCAGGTGAAATAAATGGAGGACTTGGACAGTTAAGAAGCAATATTCCAGCTTTAAGTGGTGGAATACAAGCTTTATATAATGGTTCAAATCAACTAGTAGATGGATCTAATGCTCTAGTTGATGGACAAAACAAGTTAAATAATGGAGTGTCAGAGTTAACAGGAAAAGTACCACAATTAGAAGATGGAGTAGATAAGTTATATAAAGGATCAAATGAGCTTGCAACCGCTTTAAAAGATGGTGCAGGAGAGATGAAATCCGGACTTAAAAATTCATCTGAGGAAATGGGTGACTTTGTATCAGCTCCAATAAATATGAAAAATGAACCAATAAATAAAGTGCCTAACTATGGAACAGGTTTTGCACCATACTTTATATCACTATCTTTATGGATAGGTGCAATAATGATGTTCTTCGTTATCTCAGCTAAAACTGATGATGATGCTAATTTATCCAAGTTTGATAAAGTTATAGGTAAATACTTATCCTTTGGATTTATAGGTTTATTACAAGCATTACTTGTAAGTGCAGTTGTAATGGGACTAGGATTAACCCCAACAAGTACAGGTATGTATTTTGCATCCATAGTATTCTTATCATTGGTATTTATTGCAATAATTCAATGTTTAATATCCCTATTTGGAGATGCAGGAAGACTTTTAGGAATAGTATTATTAATACTTCAACTAACAGCTTGTGCAGGTACATTCCCGTTAGAGATAGTACCTAAATTCTTTAAAGTGATTAATCCATATATGCCATTTACTTATAGTGTAGAATTATTAAGAGAAGTTATTTCAGCCAATACAATTAATTATGGAATAGTTGGAAAAGACTTTTTAATCCTTGGAATTGTTCTTCTTGTATTTTTAACAATATCAATAGTATTTAAAAATGTAGGGGAAAATCTCCAAAATATAATTGAAGGAAGAAAAGAAAAATCAGTGGAAAATATAAAAGAACAATCAATGTAGCAGTAAACTTATTATTACAAATAATCCTAACAATAGCTGGTTGTAAAATATAAATGTTCGTGTTATAATGACAATACAATTGGTAAGACTCGTATATAATCGGTAATATGGTCCGAAAGTTTCTACCTGCAAACCATAAATTTGCAGACTACGGGGAGTTGTATTTTATTATAACTATAATAATTATAGTGATGAATCACAGCACCTCAATTTTTATTGAGGTGCTTTTATTTTTTGATTTAAATAAATCTAAGGAAGTAGCTAACCCTTAGATAAAATTAAAACAATATCTAAAAGGAGATGAACTTATGAATAATGAAGAACTATTAACTAATGATATTGAATTAACTTATGGTGTTGATGATAACCCAACTTTAGTTAAAAAGATATTATTTGGTTTACAGCATATATTTGCAGCTTTTGGAGGGATAGTAGTAGTGCCTCTAGTAATAGCAAGTGCATTAGGATTTGATGCAAAAATAACTACAACATTAATAAGTGCAACAATTTTAGCTTCTGGTATTGCTACTATAATTCAAGCTAGAGGTTTCGGAGTTATAGGTTCAAGGGTTGCTTGTATCATGGGTACAGACTTTACCTTCGTATCACCAGCTATTTCAGTAGGGACAGTACTTGGACTTCCAGGAATAATTGGAGCTACTATTTTAGGAGCATNNGCATTCTTTGAAATTATTTTAAGTTACTTTATTAAACCTCTTATGAAATTATTTCCGCCAATAGTTACAGGAACAGTGGTATGTTTGATTGGACTTACATTATTACCAGTATCTATTGATTGGGCTGCGGGTGGAGTTGGAGCTGCAGATTATGGTAGTATTAAGAATTTATCAATAGCCATGTTTGTTTTAATTTTTACATTGATTTTAAATAGATATGGAAAAGGTATGGTTAGTAGTGCATCAATTTTAATTGGGATGGTTGCGGGATATATAATTTGTATTCCCTTAGACTTAGTTAGTTTTACAGCTATTAAAGAAGCTAGTTGGGTTTCATTCCCTAAAATATTTGAGTATGGAGTAACCTTTGATATAAAAGCTGTAATTGCATTTATTCCAGCATATTTTGTAACTACTATAGAAACCGTTGGATGTCTTAAGGCTATTGGAGAAACTTCTCAGATACATATGGATGAAAAACGTGTGGGTGCTGGTGTATTAGCAGATGGTATAGGAAGTATGCTAGGTGGAATAGTGGGTTCCTTCCCAAACACTACCTTCAGCCAAAATGTAGGACTAATACCTTTAACAAAGGTAGCAAGTAAGCACGTGGCAATTATGTCAGGAATAATAATGGTGATTTTAGGTTTCCTACCTAAACTGGCAGGACTAGTAAGTGGAATACCACAACCGGTTCTTGGTGGAGTTGGAGTAGTAATGTTTGGAACTGTTGCAGCAGCAGGAATAAAGACTTTAAGCAGAGTAAGACTAACTGAAAGAAATCTACTTATAATAGCTACATCTATAGCTTTAGGTCTTGGAGTTACATTTAGGCCAGATGTTATAGCACAATTACCAGAAGGATTAAAGATGATTTTCTCATCAGGAATATCTACAGGAACTATAACTGCTTTAATATTAAATTTAGTATTAAAAGAAGATAAAGTAGAGAAAATAAAAGTAGAAAAAAGTGAGGTGGCATAATGGAAACTTTAAAAAATCGTATATTAAAAGATGGACATGCGTTAAATGAATCTGTATTAAAGGTAGATTCTTTCTTAAACCATGGAGTAGATGCTAAATTAATGCAGGAAATAGGAACAACCTTTAAAGAACATTTTGAAAACCATGGAATAACTAAAATCTTTACCATTGAAAGTTCAGGCATAGCGCCTACAGTTATGACCGCTCTTCAAATGGAATTACCAATGGTAACACTAAAGAAACAAACATCTAAGATTTTAAGTGGAGATGTATATCAAACTACAGTACATTCTTTTACTAAAGCTGTAGATTATGAGTTAACTTTGTCAAAGAAATTTATATCACCAGAAGATAATATACTTATAATAGATGATTTCTTAGCCTATGGAGAGGCAGCACAAGGCGCTATAAGATTGATAGAAGAAGCTGGAGCAAAAGTTGCAGGAATTGGAATAGTCATAGAAAAGTCCTTCCAACCAGGTCGTAAAAATCTTGAAGATAAAGGCTATGAAGTATATTCGCTAGCAAGAGTAAGTAAGCTTGGTAAAGATATTATAGAATTTGTAGAAGAATAATAAAAAAGGTGCCTGGGCACCTTTTTTATTTTGTAATACGCTAGTATCTATATTAGATATTTATGAATCTCTCAAACCCGCACTATGACAACAACTAGTTAACTATTTAACTAGTTTTATATATGAATAGTTTCCTATATAAATATTTATATAGGATTATAGTAAAATATATCTATAGATATATTTTTAAATTTATATAGTCATATCTGATAAATGATTTTGTTAATAAAATTGTAATAATATTGGATACAGATTAATAAAATGAATGGAGTGATAAAATTTACAAGGAGGATTTTGTATGGGTGTTGCTTCATTAGTAGTTGGAATTTGTAGTATTGTATTTGCTGTAATTTCATGGGGGTGCCTATGGTGGTTATCTCTAATTTTAGGTGTTGTAGGTGTAGTATTAGGAATTATAGACATGAAGAAAAAGAAAGAATCAGGTGAAGCTTTTGCAATGGCTAAAGGTGGATTTATATGTTCCATAATAGGAATATGTATGGCTATTATATTTTTAATATTTATTGTGGGATTAGCTTCATTAGGAGCAGCAGTATAAAATTATATCATTAAAAGATGTCTGTATAGGCATCTTATTTTAGTTACAAGGAGGTTGAAATTTGAAAAGCGAAGGAATAATAAAAGAATATAATATTTTTAATGTGATATTAATTACTTTAGTAATAGCTATGATATTTTTACCCTTTATATCTAGAGCTGTGAATAAATTATTTCCTATCACCTATGGATGCCTTTCTTATAGAATTTTAGGAGAGCCTTGCCCTCTTTGTGGATTTACTAGAGATATGAGAAATATTATATCTGGTGATATTTTTGCTACTAAGCTAAACTTATTATCAGTACCAGCAGTTTTATTAGGGATATTTGAAATTTTTTTTAGAATGAAAATATTATTATCAAAGAAAAAATTAATGAATAATAAATTTAGAAATAATATAATAAAATTTGATGTTATATATCATGTATTTATGTGCTTTTCTTTTATAATCTATGGAATTCTATTTTATATATTAGATTTATCAAGGGTTTAGAAGATGTAATAATTATTTCATTTTTGCTCAGTATAATAATTCTATCCTTTGGAAAACTTAATATATAGTATAGTAAAATCCACTGAAAAGGAGAATGCATTTAGTTATGAATACACGTGTACCTTATCATAATTATATAGTTGTAACACCAAATGGAGACGTATTAGGCTTTGGAGAAGAGGATGATGCAAGAAAATATGTAGCAGGATATTATGTAGGAAAAATAGAAGAATTATCAGATGATAGAAGTAAAGTCTATGTTGATTATGGAACAGACCCCCTTCAAGCTTCGGTAGATATATGTACTGAATTAGGAGCCTATGAAGGAGATTGTATGATTTATGATTTATATAGTTTCATAGAAAATATTCAAAACTCTGGTATATTTGAAGATGAAAAGGAAGAACTTATACTAAAGCTTATGCAAGAAAAAATAAATTTGAATATTAATGACTATCAAGTAGATGACCTTTTATATGATACAAAAGTAGTTCCTAATCGAGATTAAAATACAAAACTTTCCTAATATAAAATAATTTATATAAAATTTGAGCATGTCTCTATATTAGAGTACATGCTCAAATTTTATGAAAAATAAATATTTGTAAAAGCTTTACTTAATAAACATTAAACATGATTGTTCATAAGTCTGTTATGTGCCATAAGCATTTCTTCATCAAGGTGTGTTGTAGCACCAGCACAGTTTAATAGCATGGTGCTAATATCATCAGGCATTTCTCCCTCATATTTATATCTAAGCTTATGTTCTAGGCTTGCCCAAGTATCCATTGAGATTGTTCTAAACTGAATTTCTACAGGAACATTTTCAACTTTCTTTGAAAAGAATACAGGAATACTAACAACTAAATGAAGGCTGCGGTAACCGTTGTTTTTTGGATTTTTTATGTAATCACGTTCTTTTATAATAGTTAAATCAGTTTGTGCCTTAATTGAAGCTGCAATTTCATAAACATCACTGAGAAAAGAGCAAATAACTCTAATTCCAGCAATATCAGTTAAAGTTTCTGCAGACTCAATAGAGAGTTCCAATCCTCTTCTTTGAAGTTTTTCAAGCATACTCTCAGGAGCTTTAAGCCTAGATTTCATATGTTCAATAGGATTATAAGAGTGAATACTTTTATATTCATCATTAAGTATTGCAAATTTTGTTTCGATTTCACGAAGGGCACAACGATATTTTAAAGAAAGAGATTTAAAATCTTCAATTTGGGTACCAAATTGTGAAATATCTATGTTTTTAAGATCCTTAAAAGGCAATTGTGGCATAATAAATTCTCCTTTGTATATGTGTATTAAGTCTTATATTAGTATAATATAAATAGCTTTTTTATTAAAGTAGATATAAAATTAATTTATAATAAATTTGTGTTATAAGGAGATTAAAATGGAAAGAAAAATAGTTTTATATATAGCCATGAGTTTAGATGGATATATAGCAAGAATTAATGGATCAGTTGATTGGTTAAGTGGGCATGGGAAAGTATTAGAAGTAGATAATGGATATGAAGAGTTTTATAATAATGTAGATACTATCATTATGGGGAGAGTTACCTATGAGCAAGTGGTTAATGAATTATCTCCAGATAATTGGGTTTATGAAGGGAAAAATTGTTATGTATTTACTAAAAAAGAATATGAAACTAATGAAAAAGTCAAATTTATTTCAGGAAGTATTACAAACTTTGTATCAGATATAAAAAATCAATTAGGGAAAGATATTTGGCTTGTTGGTGGAGGAAAGTTAATTCATGAGTTTGTAAGGGAAAATCTTGTTGATAAGTAT
>NZ_DHYX01000084.1:42497-42720 GCF_002414285.1 Clostridium sp. UBA5119
ATCCAGAAATTAAACTTGAATTAATTGAAACTAAAGATGTAGATGGAATGGTTGAACTAACATATGTTAGAAGAGAAAAGTAAGAAGAGCTAATATGTAATTAGTATTTGGAAAGAGGCATAATATTTTTGGTAATAAAAGGTAGTCAAAATAGCTACCTTTTATTTTGTAAAAAATTAACACATTCACTTAAAACTTTGCCGATGGAATGGTTAATAACTAA